>JBDTJK010000216.1:0-4929 GCA_039935875.1 Casimicrobiaceae bacterium | reverse complement strand
TCGACGAGGCGGGCCATGACGTGCCGAATGGCCAAGGTGGAATGCTGGTGATCAAGCGTCCGTGGCCGGCGATGATCCGCACGATCTGGGGTGATCCGGAACGCTATCGTTCCAGCTACTGGCCCGCTGAACTGGGGGGCAACGTCTACCTGGCGGGCGATGGCTCCGTGCGCGACGCCGCCACCGGATACTTCACCATCATGGGTCGTATCGACGACGTGCTCAACGTATCCGGCCACCGGCTTGGCACGATGGAAGTCGAATCGGCGCTGGTGGCCAATCCGATCGTCGCCGAGGCCGCGGTGGTCGGGCGTCCCGACGACATGACCGGCGAAGCCATCTGCGCGTTCGTCGTGCTCAAGGGAGCGCGTCCGTCAGGGGATGCCGCGCTGAAAGTCGCCAAGGAACTGCGTGACTGGGTAGGCAAGGAGATCGGACCGATCGCCAAGCCGCGCGATATACGTTTCGGCGACAACCTGCCGAAGACGCGTTCCGGCAAGATCATGCGTCGCCTGCTGCGCTCGCTGGCGAAAGGCGAAACGATCACGCAGGACACCTCGACGCTGGAAAATCCCGCCATCCTCGAGCAGTTGAAGCACTCGATGTGATTTCCCGCCACGCTGCCATCCGCGGGGAATGACAGACCGCTGTTGCGGGAATGACGGGCGTTTACTCGCCGGGAATGACGGCAGTTACTCGTCGGGAATGACGGCAGCTGTTGGCGGGGATGACGGATGGCAGTTCGCGTGATTGCCGGACTGCCGTTCGCGGGAACGACGGAAGCTGCTAGCTCGCGGGTAATTGCGTTTCGATGAATGCGGCGCGCTTGCCAAGTTTTTCGGCATGCCTGGCGAGATTGGGGTAACGCTCGCGCCAGTCGAAGTCGGGAAGACGCAGGTCGAGATAGCCGAGCGTGCATCCGGTGGCGATGTCGGCGAGTGTGTACGCTTCGCCGTTGCACCACGGCCGATCCGCAAGCTCGTTCGACATTTCCGCCACGCCCGCTTCGATCTTCTGGCGCTGGCGCGTCACCCATTCTGCGCTGCGCTCGGCTGGTGGCCGCTTGCCTTCGCGCGTGATAAGCACAAGTGCGTCGCACACCCCATCGGCCAGCGCTTCCCAGCGGCGCACCGCAATGCGCTGGCGTGTCGGCTCGGGAATCAGGCGCGATACCGGACTCACGCTGTCGACGTACTCGACGATCACGCGCGAGTCGAACAATTGCGTGCCATCGTCCAGCGTCAGTACCGGCAGCTTGCTCAGCGGGTTGGCCGCATGCACCGGGGATTGGTCGTCCCACGGCGAAGTCTCGACCATTTCGTAGTCGACTTTTTTCTCGGCAAGCGCAATGCGCACCTTGCGCGCGAACGGACTGGTGGGAGCTGAAATGAGCGTAAGCATCGGCACCGATTATACAAGGTGGTGGCGCAGCAGCGCGGCCATTCCACCGTACTGGCGCTATGCTAGACTCGATCGCATGTCCCATGCCGCGATCCTGGCGCTGTCGCCGCTCGACGGACGTTACCAATCGAAAGTCGCGGCCCTCGCCGACCATTTCAGTGAATTCGCGCTGATCCGCCAGCGTGTGCGCATCGAGCTGGCGTGGCTCGAGGCACTCGCTGCCGAGCCTTCGATTGCCGAGGTGCCCGCGCAGGACGCGGCGACGCGCCGCGAACTCGACGCGATCGCCGCCTCGTTTTCCGCCGACGACGCAGCGCGTGTCAAGGAAATCGAGCGCAGCACAAACCATGACGTCAAGGCGGTCGAATACTGGCTGAAGGAACGGCTCGCCAGTGTGGCGGGCGTTGCACGCATCCGCGAGTTCGTGCATTTCGCGTGCACGTCGGAGGACATCAACAACCTCGCGCACGCGCTCGCGCTGGCGGAAGCACGCAGCGCAGTGCTGTTGCCGACGCTCGCGGCGATCACGCAGGACCTGCGCGCACTCGCGCACGCCAATGCGGGTGTGGCGATGCTGTCGCGCACGCACGGCCAGCCTGCGACGCCGACCACGCTGGGCAAGGAAATTGCGAATGTCGTCGCGCGCCTCGACCGCGCCACCGCCGCGCTGGCGCACGTAGTCGTCAAAGGCAAGATGAACGGTGCGGTCGGCAACTACAACGCGCATGTAGTTGCCTATCCGGATGTCGATTGGGAGAAGCTCGCGGCGCGCGCGGTCGTGCGCCTGGGTGTCGAATTCAACCCGTACACGACGCAGATCGAGCCGCACGACGGAATCGCCGAATACTGCGACGCTATCGCGCGTGCCAATACCGTGCTGATCGATCTCGACCGCGACATCTGGGGCTACGTGTCGCTGGGGTACTTCCGCCAGCGGATGCGCGACGGCGAGGTCGGGTCGTCGACGATGCCGCACAAGGTCAATCCGATCGACTTCGAGAATTCGGAAGGCAACCTGGGCTTCGCGAACGCCATGCTGCGGCACTTCGCCGACAAGCTTCCGCTGTCACGCTGGCAGCGCGACCTCACCGATTCGACGGTGCTGCGCAACCTGGGCGTCGCGCTCGGCCACTCGCTGCTCGGATGGCTGTCGCTGCGCCAGGGACTGGCCAAGCTCGAGGTCGACGCGCAGCGGATCGCGCAGGACCTGGATGCCAACTGGGAAGTGCTCGCGGAGCCGATCCAGACCGTGATGCGCCGCTACGGCATCGACAATCCGTACGAAAAGCTGAAGGCACTGACGCGCGGCCGCACCGGCATGACACGCGAATCGTTGCACGAATTCATCGACACGCTCGCATTGCCCGCTGACGCGAAGTCGCGCCTGAAGGCGCTGACGCCGGCCAGCTACATCGGGCTGGCCGCGGACCTCGCGGCGCGCATCTGAAAGCACGCGATCGGGCGCGACGGCGCGCTAGTCTTCGTTGTGGCGGCTGCGCAGGAACGTGACGATTGCCGGTATCAACGACACCGCGACAATAACCACCAGGATCAATGTCAGGTTCTGCTTCACCCACGGAATGTTGCCGAAGAAGAAGCCGGCATAGACCAGCGCACCGATCCACAAGAGGCCGCCGATCACGTTGTAGGCCAGGAATCGAGCGTAGGGCATCTCCGCCACGCCGGCGAGGAACGGCGCGAACGTGCGGATGATCGGCACGAAGCGTGCGAGGATGATCGTGACGCCGCCATATCGATCGTAGAAGTGCTGCGTGCGCAGCAAGTGCTCGCGCCGCAGCCATCGCGAGTCCCGCCGCTCGAACACGCGCGGGCCGATATAGCGCCCGACTGCATAATTGAGTGAATCGCCGGCGATGGCCGCCACCGACAGCACCAGCACCAGCACGTGCACGTTGAGGCCCGCCGACGCGATGACGGCGCCCGCGAGGAACAGCACCGAGTCGCCTGGCAGGAACGGAAATACGACGAGGCCGGTCTCAGCGAAAATGACCGTCGCCAGCAGCGCATAGAACCACACGCCGTATTGCGCGGCGAGTTGCGCGATCGACTGGTCGAGCGCGAGGACCGAATACAGCAGCGTGGTCAGCACGGCGCGTGGGCCAAGGTGCGTTCCCGATCCCGCCGGCTTGCTACGGCAGGATTTTCTCCGCGCCCGAGGCGTCGCGCTTCTTTTCGGCCTTGACGAGATCCTCGCGCGACACGCCCATCCACATCACCAGCGGCGCCAGCACCAGCACCGATGAATAGATGCCGAACAGGATGCCGATGGATAGCGCCAGCGCGAAGTAATGCAGCGTCTCGCCACCGAAGATCAGCATCGACGTCACCATGATCTGCGTCGAGCCGTGGGTGATGATTGTGCGCGACATCGTGCGGGTGATCGCGTTATCGATCACGTGCGTCACCGTGGCCTTGCGCATCTTGCGGAAGTTCTCGCGAATCCGGTCGGCGATGACCACCGATTCGTTGACCGAGTAACCGAGCACCGCCAGCACCGCCGCGAGCACCGGCAGCGAGAATTCCCACTGGAAGAACGCGAAGAAGCCGAGGATGATCACCACATCGTGCAGGTTGGCGATGATCGCCGCCAGCGCGAAGCGCCATTCGAAGCGCATCGCCAGGTAGCCGACGATGCCGATCGCGACGAGCAGCAGCGCGAGCGCGCCGTTCTCGTACAGCTCCTTGCCGACCTGCGGCCCGACGAATTCGACGCGCTTCTGTGAGGCCGTCGCGTCGTCGGCCTTGAGTACGCCCATCACCTGGTCCGACAGCGCCGCGCTGGACACGCCTTCGCGCGACGGCAGGCGCACCAGCGCGGTCTGGTCGTTGCCGAAGCGTTGCACCGAATATTCGCCGAGCTTCAGCTTGTCGATGGCGGCGCGCACGCGGTCGAAGTCGGCTGCGTGCGCGTACTGCACCTCGATCACGGTGCCGCCGCGGAAGTCGACGCCAAAATTGAGGCCGCGCGTGGACAGGAAGAAGATCGCGGCCAGGAACGTGATCAGCGAGATGACGTTGAACACCAACGCATGCCGCATGAAAGGGATGTCATTCTTGAAGCGGAAGAATTCCATGGTCAGGTCGCGAATGTCGGGATTGGACGGCGGCTGCGCGGTTTCATGTGGCGTGCTTCTTCACGGGCAACTGCCCGCCCGCAGCCGTTGCCGCCGGCCGCCATACCTGGCCGATCGAGATCTTGTCGAGTTTCTTGCGCCGGCCGTAGATCAGGTTGACGATGCCGCGCGAGATGAACACCGCGGAGAACATCGACGTCATGATCCCCAGCACGTGCACGACGGCGAACCCGCGCACCGGACCGGAGCCGAAGATCAGCAGTGCCACGCCGGCGATCATCGTCGTCACGTTGGAGTCGAGAATCGTCCCCCATGCGCGCTCGTAGCCGGCCTGGATCGCCGCGTGGGGCGTGGCACCCCAGCGCAGTTCCTCGCGAATGCGCTCGTTGATCAGCACGTTGGAGTCGATCGCCATGCCGAGCGTCAGCGCGAT
>JBDTJK010000215.1:0-4816 GCA_039935875.1 Casimicrobiaceae bacterium | reverse complement strand
CTTGAAGGCGCCTTTTCCGAATGGCAAACGAAACGACCACCCTGCTGTCCTCGCCCACCACGCTGCCGCTGTTGCCGCTGCGCGACGTCGTGGTCTTCCCGCACATGGTGATTCCGCTGTTCGTCGGTCGCCCGAAGTCGATCAAGGCGCTCGACGTCGCGATGGAAGCCGGCAAGCACATCCTGCTGGTTGCCCAGAAGCAGGCCGCGAAAGACGATCCGTCCGCGGAAGACCTGTATGACATCGGCAGCATCGCCACCGTGCTGCAAATGCTCAAGCTGCCCGACGGCACCGTGAAGGTGCTGGTCGAGGGCACCCAGCGTGCGCGCGTCGGCGAAGTCACCGATCACGGCGAATACATGTCGTCCGAAGCCGAGCCGCAGGCGGCCGACGCGGGCCCGGCGAATGAGGTCGAGGCGATGCGCCGCGCGCTTCTTACGCAGTTCGACCAATACGTGAAGCTCAACAAGAAGATCCCGCCCGAGATCCTGACGTCGATGTCGGGCATCGATGACGGCGGCCGCTTGGCCGACGCGATCGCGGCGCACCTGCCGCTCAAGCTCGAGCAGAAGCAGCAGATCCTGGAAATGAGCGAACCTGCGAAGCGCCTCGAGCACCTGCTTGGCGTGCTGGAGGGCGAAGTCGACATCCTGCAGGTGGAAAAGCGCATTCGCGGCCGCGTCAAGCGCCAGATGGAGAAGAGCCAGCGCGAGTACTACCTGAACGAACAGGTCAAGGCGATCCAGAAGGAGCTGGGCGAGGGCGACGAGAACGCCGACCTCGAGGAAATGGAAAAGAAGATCAAGACCGCCAAGATGTCGAAAGAGGCCGAGACCAAGGCACTCAGCGAACTGAAGAAGCTGAAGATGATGTCGCCGATGTCGGCGGAAGCGACCGTCGTGCGCAATTTCATCGACACGCTGACGGCGTTGCCGTGGCGCAAGAAGAGCAAGATCAGCAAGGATTTGGCACAGGCAGTGAAGATTCTCGACGCCGACCATTACGGTCTGGAGAAGGTCAAGGAACGAATCGTCGAGTATCTCGCGGTGCAGCAGCGCGTCGACAAGCTGAAGGCGCCGATCCTGTGCCTCGTCGGACCACCCGGCGTCGGCAAGACCTCGCTCGGCCAGTCAGTGGCGAAGGCGACCAACCGCAAGTTCATCCGCATGTCGCTTGGCGGCGTGCGCGACGAAGCGGAGATCCGCGGCCACCGCCGCACGTACATCGGCTCGATGCCGGGCAAGATCCTGCAGAACATGTCGAAGGTCGGCGTGCGCAATCCGCTGTTCCTGCTCGATGAAGTCGACAAGATGGGCATGGACTTCCGCGGCGATCCGTCGTCGGCGCTACTCGAAGTGCTCGATCCCGAACAGAACTCGACGTTCGTCGACCATTACGTCGAGGTCGAATACGACTTGTCGGACGTGATGTTCGTCGCGACCGCCAACACGATGAACATTCCGGCACCGCTGCTCGATCGCATGGAAGTGATTCGCCTGTCGGGCTACACCGAAGACGAGAAGATCGCGATCGCCAAGCAGTACCTGTTGCCGAAGCAACTGAAGAACAATGGCATCGCGGCCGGCGAGATCCACGTTGCCGACAGCGCGCTGCGCGACATCGTGCGCTACTACACGCGCGAATCCGGCGTGCGCAGCCTCGAGCGCGACATCAGCAAGATCTGCCGCAAGGTGGTCAAGGGACTGCTGCTGAAGGAAAGCGAAGGCAAGTCGCGCAAGGCCAAGGGTCCGGTGGACGTCACATCGAAGAACCTCGACAAGTATCTCGGCGTGCGCCGCTATACGTATGGCATCGCCGAGAAGAAGAACCAGGTGGGCCAGGTAACCGGACTGGCGTGGACGGAAGTCGGAGGCGACCTGTTGACGATCGAAGCGGTATCGCTGCCGGGCAAGGGCAAGACGACGACCACCGGCAAGCTGGGCGAAGTGATGAACGAATCGATCGCTGCGGCGCTTTCCGTGGTTCGCTCGCGCGCACGCCAGCTCGGCATCGCGCCGGACTTCTACCAGAAGACCGACCTGCACATCCACTTGCCGGAAGGTGCGACACCGAAGGATGGTCCGTCCGCGGGCGCCGCGGTGACCACTGCCATCGTTTCCATACTCACCGGCATTGCGGTGCGTTGCGACGTGGCGATGACGGGCGAAATCACGCTGCGAGGCGAAGTGCTTCCGATCGGCGGCCTGAAGGAGAAGCTGCTGGCGGCGGGTCGCGGCGGCATCAAGACGGTGCTGATCCCGGAGGAGAACGTCAAGGACCTGGCCGAGGTTCCCGACGAGATCAAGAACCGCATCGACATCCGGCCGGTGCGCTGGATCGAGCAGGTGCTGGAAGCGGCGCTCGAATCGCGGCCGGTGCCAGCGCCGGTCGACGACAAGGACAAGGTCGAGCCGGGCGTGCCGCCTGTGCCGACCGCGGGTGACGAGCAGGCCACGCTGATCAAGCATTGAACGCCGCGCGTGTCGACGACGCACAACGCAACGTGCCGGCGATCATTCTCGCGAGGGAATCTTCGCCGGTGTTTTTTGCGCCCGCGCGGCACGTCGCGGCGAATGCCAGTGTGCGCCGCAGTTGTCGGCCTGTCTTGACATCGCGAAATTGCCGGCGCTATAAGTAAGCTGTGTTCGCCGTCCGGCGTGCGCGCTGCCTTCCCATTGCCAAGCCTTGCCTGCGCCGCTCTCCACGGCCGACCAGGGCGTGGCACTCCGCTCGAAAGGGTACCAACCGATGAACAAGAACGATCTGATCGACGCGATTGCGTTGCACGCCGATATCTCGAAGGCCGCCGCAGGACGCGCGCTCGACGCCACGATCGAATCGATCGGCGCATCGCTGCGCAAGGGTGACATGGTGACACTGGTCGGATTCGGTTCGTTTTACGTTGGCAAGCGCACCGCGCGCAGCGGTCGCAACCCGCGCACCGGTGAAGCGATCCGCATCAGCGCTGCCAAAGTGCCGAAGTTCCGCGCTGGCAAAGCGTTGAAGGATGCGCTAAACTAGCGCGCTTTTGCGGCACGCGTTGAGCGACCTGCTTCTGTCAATAGGAGCGGGTGGCAAAACGCGATGTTGCGAGGCGGCGGCGAGCTCTCGCGTTTACTTGGCGCATGCCGCACGCGCAGGTCAACGGGTGCTTAGCTCAGCTGGTAGAGCGTCGCCCTTACAAGGCGAATGTCGGCGGTTCGATCCCGTCAGCACCCACCAGTCAGCATGCTAGGGGTCGCTGCAGGAAGTATTCAGCTGTCCGTCACGCGCACGAGGCATTCGACGCTGTGGTTGTCCGATCGAGTACACGCACGGAGTGGTAGTTCAGTTGGTTAGAATACCGGCCTGTCACGCCGGGGGTCGCGGGTTCGAGTCCCGTCCACTCCGCCAATTTCCCACAATGGAATCAACGCTGCTCCAGCAATAGCGTCCTTCGTTGTGGCGGTTTCTGTGGCAGTTGGCGTGCGGAGATTCGCCAGGATGGCCGGCGCGATCATCCGCGACAGCGCTCCCGCGGCATCGTCATGCTGTTGAGCCCGGCGAAGAATACCGCACCGTATTTTCCGACAGCGGACTTGTTGATGACCCACTCGCCAGGTGTGAGCATCGGGGGCACGGCGTCGGCATTTGACGCCGACCCACCCGGCGACGATCCGAAGTACTTCTACGCGGAAACCGAATGGCGTCGCTGGGGAATCTAAAGTTCACCGATGCGGATATTTGCAAGGTTGTTGTATCCATACAATTTCGGCATCAGGCCGCCCGCGATCATCCCAAGGCGCGTTCTGCGAAGGCGTAAGGCGATTTCTGGCCGAGTTGTGACTTGCCTGGCGTGCTGCAACAGGACGGCTACGCTTTCAGGGACCGGACGCGATAGGAGATCACGGGGCGGCGAAAACCCTTCAACGTCAACACCTCTTGCGGCTCCACTTCGACCAGGGCTTCGACCTCCGCGTACACGCGCTGCGAAATGAAAATCTGATCGCCGGCCGCTTCCCCGCAAAGTCGCGCCGCCAGGTTGGTGACGCTCCCAATCGCGCTGTAGTCCCAGCGGCCTTCGGCCCCGATGCCTCCGATCGTCGCGAAGCCCTGCGCGATGCCGATGCCCAACTTCAGCTCGTGGCCGCGCTTGGCCCAGTCGTCGGACATCGTGGCAATGCGTTCCCTGATCGCTACCGCCATGCGTACCGCGCGTTCTGACGGATTCAGGATGGTCACCGGATCGTTGAAGATGATCATAATCCCGTCGCCGCTGAAATGCGCGAGCGTTCCTTCGTACTCGAGGACAAGGTTCCCCGCGACTTCGTGATAGCCGCGCAGCACGCCCATGACCTCTTCGGGCTCGGCAACCTCGGCAAACGCAGTGAACCCACGCAGATCGAGGAACACGGCGGTGATTTCCCGCCGATGGCTCTTCAGCGGATCATCGGCGCCGCCACTGACGATCAACTCCGCCAGCTGCGGCGAGAAGAAGCGCCGCAGGCGGCCTACGCGGTCGAGCTCGCTCACCTGATCGGCGACACGCCGTTCCAACGCAGCGCTCCACTCCTTTAGCTCCGCGGCGAGCCCCTCCGCTTTATCGTGCAGATGCTTGATCCTGAGCATCGAGCGCACACGCGCGGCAAGTGCCGCGTGGTCCACCGGTTTCGTAAGGTACTCATCGCCGCCGGCCTCGAGCCCTGCGATGACGTCCTTCGAATCCGCCATGGCGGTCACCAGGATGATCGGAACGAAGGGGAAATCGGCGTCGGCTCGCAGGCGCCTGCACACCTCGAAGCCATCGACCTTGGGCATCATGACGTCGAGGAGAATC
>JBDTJK010000214.1:0-7010 GCA_039935875.1 Casimicrobiaceae bacterium | reverse complement strand
GGGAAATTCGAAACGGTAGACGATCTCGTCGGTGATCGCGGGGGCATGGCCGCCAACGAGATGGCGCACGTGCAGCTTGGCGAGCTCGTTGTCGGTCAGGTCGAACGCGCGAATGCGTCGCCGTGCGAGCTCCGCAAGCAGCTTTTGCCTCTCGCGCAGGTTGGCGACTTCGAGTCCGACGAACAAGTGCGCCGTGCGCGTATCGGCATACCGGTAGTTGAACTCCGTGATCGAGCGCGTGCCGAGCACCGAGCAGAACTCGCGAAAGCTTCCGGGACGCTCTGCGATGGTGACGGCGAGAATTGCCTCGCGGTGCTCGCCGACCTCGGCGCGCTCGGCCACGAATCGCAGCCGGTCGAAGTTCATGTTGGCGCCGCAGGCCACGGCCACCAGCGCGCGGTTGCGCACGCGGTTGCGCGCGACCCACGCCTTGGCGCCGGCGATCGCCAGCGCGCCCGCGGGCTCGAGCACCGCGCGCGTGTCCTCGAAAACATCCTTCAGCGCAGCGCAGATCGCGTCGGTATCGACGCGCACGATGTCGTCCACGCTCTCGCGCACGATGCGGAACGTCTCCTTGCCCACCTTGCGCACGGCGACACCATCGGCGAACAGGCCGACATGCGGCAGCGTTATCCGCCGCCCCGCCTCGACCGAGCGTGCCATCGCGTCCGAGTCGTGCGGCTGCACGCCGATCACCTTGATCGCGGGATTCACGCGTTTCACGTACGAAGCGATGCCGGCGATCAGGCCGCCGCCGCCGATGGCGACGAAGATCGCGTCGAGCGGTTCGACCGCCTGGCGCAGAATTTCCATGCCGATCGTGCCCTGCCCGGCGATCACGTCGGGATCATCGTAAGGGTGCACGAACGTCGCACCGCTCTTTTGCTGCAGCACCAGAGCGTGTTCGTAGGCATCGCTGTACGAATCGCCGTGCAGCACCACTGTCGCGCCGCGCGCGCGCACCGCGCTGATCTTGATCTGCGGCGTGGTCACCGGCATCACGATGGTGGCGTCGCATCCGAGGCGCTGCGCGGCCAGGGCAACGCCTTGCGCATGGTTGCCCGCGGACGCGGCGATCACGCCGCGCGCTCGTTGCGCCGCGCTCAGGTTGGCCATCTTGTTGTATGCGCCACGCAGCTTGAACGAAAACACCGGCTGCTCGTCCTCGCGCTTCAGGTACAGGCGGTTGCCAAGGCGCGCCGACAGCGCCGGGGCGAGCTGCAGTGACGTTTCCAACGCGACGTCATACACTTTCGCGTTGAGAATCCGGGTCAGGTAATCGATCGGCACGTGTCGCACATCGCGTTCGGTTGGTGAACGCCGAGACTAGCAGAAGCGTGCGCGCGCAGCGCCTCGCGCGGTGCGGGGAGTCATGCCGCGAGCGGCGCGCGCATCAGCTGCAGCCACAAACAGCGGCCGCCACTGTCGCGCTCGAGTTCGGCAAGATAGGCCTCGTGTGCGGCGAGATCATCGGCGCTTGGCGCGATCGTACGGCCCGCGATTGTCGCCGCAGGCTCGACGTTGGCTTCGCGCAGCGTGCGTGCGCGCGCATCCGCAGGCGACGCGTGCTCGATCGCCAGTGTCTCCTGGCCGCGCGTCAACGCGAGCCAGACTTCGGACAAGAGCTGCGCGTCCAGCAGCGCGCCGTGCAAGCTGCGGCGCGTGTTGTCGACGCCGAAACGCTCGCACAATGCGTCGAGGTTGTTGCGCTTGCCCGGAAAGCTCTCGCGCGCCAGCGCCAGGGTGTCGATCACGCGCGCGGCGAGTTCGGTGCAGCTTGGCAGCGCCAGGCGCGCGAACTCGGCGTCGAGGAAGCCCAGGTCGAACGGCGCGTTGTGAATCACCCATTCGGCACCGCGCAGGAATTGCGCGAGTTCGCCCGCGCGCGCGGCAAATTTCGGCTTGCCGCGCAAGTCGTCCCACGTCATGCCATGGACTTCGGCGGCGCCGGAGTCCACTTCGCGCTCAGGATCGACGTGGAAGTGCAGGTGGCGTCCGGTGTGTCGCCGATCGACCAGTTCGAGCACGGCGACCTCGATGATGCGGTGACCGCCCTTCGCATCGAGCCCGGTGGTTTCGGTGTCGAGGATCAAATGACGCATCGGTATTCGCCAAGTGGAGGCAGCAAGCGAGGATCGCACATGTCGGTGCAATTATAACGGCGCGCGCTTGCATGGCGGCACCCGTGCTGCTCCAGTCACCCCGGCTAGCGGCGATACTTCTGGATCGTCGACTGAATCTCGGCGATCGCGCGCTCGATCTCGTCGTCGGTCAGGTCGCGTTGCGTGCCCTTGCGGTCGGTCAGCGTGACCGTCTTGTCGATCGCCGTGTGGAAATCGCCGAGGTTCAGCGTGTCGGTCGTCGTGGTCGAGGAGTCGTCGGTCAGCGTCTCCGGACCCCAGCGCACAACGATCGCCGACAGGTTGTCCCCATCGGGGCCGCCGCGCGTCTCGGCGTCGCGCATCATCTGCGGCGAAGTCTTCAGGATCGGCGTCGACGTGAGCCACGTCGCCATCTCGTTCTGCGGCATCACGCTCCACAGGCCGTCGGTGCACATCACCATCACGTCCCCGTTGCGCAGCGGCGTGCGCTTCGACAGGTCGATGATCGGGTCTACCAGGCCGCCCAGGCAGCTGAAGATCTTGTTGCGGTCGGGATGCGCGATCACTTCGTGCTGGCCGATCAGCCCCTGGTCCACCAGGTACTGCACCTTGGAGTGATCCTTGGTCGCGGCGATCAGCCCGCCTTGCCGGAACAGGTAGAAGCGCGAGTCCCCGACATGCGCCCAGTAGGCGTGGTTGGCCTGCACGATCACCGCGACACAGGTGGTGCGCGGCGTCTCCAGCATCGAGAACTGGTTGGCGTACGAGCCCAGCGCCGCGTGTGCGCGCAGCATCGTGTCCTGCAGGAACTTGAGGGGGTTGCGCAGCACTGGCTTCGCCTCCTGCTGGAAGCGCTCGATGAACAGACGCACGCATATCTGCGCGGCGATCTCGCCTCCGGCGTGGCCGCCCATGCCGTCGGCAATGACCAGCAGCAGCGTGTCGCGTCCGTAGGTGTACGCGATACGGTCCTGGTTGACCTTGCGCGAGCCTTTGCGCGATTCCTGGAAAATGGTGAAGCGCATGGCGTCTCGATGGCTTTCGCTGCCCCGCTACGAACTAGCGCCGCGCCGCACCGTGTTGCACCCAGTGGGCCAACGTCATGCGCCGATCTCCGAGAACAGCACGCGCTTCAGGTTGCCGAAGAACGACAACTTGCGCTTCTTGATCGGAATGTCGCGTATGGCCTTCTGCAGCGCGAAAACCGACTGCGGCCGCTCGAGCGGATCGAGGCGCAGGCACCAGTCGATCACTTCAAGCACGTTGTCCGAATACTGGCCCGACCAGATTTTCTTGGCGGACACCAGGTGGTCTTCCTGCACGCGGGCGTCCGCTGCCTGCGGCGCGAATGCAGCGAGGCACGCGAACATGCTCGCGCCTACGCCATAAACGTCGGTCCACGGCCCCAGCCGTTCGGGATCGCGGTACTGCTCGGGCGCCGCGAACCCCGGCGTATACATCGGCGCAAGCTTCGGCCGCGTGTTGGTCAGTGTCTGCCGTGCCGCGCCAAAGTCGAGCAGCACCGGCGTGCCGTCGGTGCGCAAGTAGATGTTGGCCGGCTTGATGTCGAGGTGCAGAAGCTTGTGCGTGTGCACCTCGCGCAGGCCGTTCAGAAGATGCATGAACACGTGCCGCACGAAGCGCTCGGACATCTGGTCCTGGCGCATCTGGATCTGCTGCTGCAGCGTGCGCCCGCGTTCGTAGCGCATCACCATATAGACGGTTTCGTTGGCGCGGAAGAAATTGAGCACGCGCACGACGTTCGGGTGGTTGATCTTGGCGAGCGCCCGCCCTTCCTCGAAAAAGCACTTCATCCCATAGCGGAACGAGGTGAGGTTCTCGGCGGAGCTTGCGCGCACGATATCGCCCTCGGTACGCAGAACGAGCGACGAGGGCAGGTATTCCTTGATCGCGACCGGCGCGCCGGTCTCGTCGAATGCGCGATAGACGATCGAAAACCCGCCGCGGCTGATCTGCCGGTCGACCCGGTAGTTCAGCAGCTGGTAGCTGGGTGGCAGCGCCTGGTTGGTGACGGGCATGGGCTCAAGTCTCGCATGATTGCTCCGGTCTGTCGCAATTCACGTGCCAAGCAGGGACGGGACTTGCACGGGGGGCGGCATTGCGCATACAGTCCCCGCTCGCGGTGGGCGCAATCCGGCAAAATAGCGCGGTTGATCGCCAAAAACACCGAAAACCGATCAATAACGGCGATTTTCCGATGATTCTCAGCATGACCGGCTTTGCCGCAGTCTCCGTCGAACTGCCTGCGGCGGCGCTCAGCGTCGAACTGCGCAGCGTCAACCACCGGTATCTCGACCTGACACTTCGGCTGCCTGACGAATTGCGCGCTCAGGAGAGCCTGCTGCGCGAGCGGATCGCCGGCGAGCTCAAGCGCGGCAAGGTCGAGTGTCGCGTGGGGCTGGCGCGCAATCCGGCAGCCGCCGGTTCGCTGGCGGTCGATACGCGTCGCGTCGTCGAGCTTGCGGCGGCCGCCGCAAACGTACAGAACCTGGCACCCGGCTCGGCGCCGATCAGCGTCGCCGAGATCCTGCGCTGGCCCGGCGTGATCGCCGACGCAGCAGTGCCGCCGGACGTGCTCGCCGCGAGGCTGCAGGAACTGGTCGCGCAGGCACTGGCCGATCTCGCCGCGTCGCGCCAGCGCGAGGGCGACAAGCTGAAGGCGTTGCTGCTGGCCCGCTGCGACGACATCGAGCGCGAGGTCGCGCGCGTTGCGCCGCGGATCCCGGCCATCCACAGCGCATTTGTCGACAAGCTCGGCGCACGCCTCAAGGAAGCGGGCGTCGACGCCAACGATGACCGGCTGAAGCAGGAGTTCGCGCTGTTCGCGACCAAGGTCGACGTGGCTGAGGAGGTGCAGCGGTTGACCACGCATGTCGCCGAAGTGCGACGCGTGCTGGCTGCCGGCGGCAGTGCCGGCAAGCGTCTCGATTTCCTGGCGCAGGAACTGCATCGCGAAGCCAACACGCTGGGCTCGAAGTCGGTCGACGCGGAATTGTCGCAAGTCGCGCTGGAACTCAAGGTCCTGATCGAGCAGATGCGCGAGCAGGTGCAGAACATCGAATGAAGCGCGACTAGCGCATCACCCGACCACGTTGCGCGGCTTGCCCGCAACGAACGCGTCGATGTTGTCGATGAGCTGGTCCGCAAGCGCCTGCATTGCCTCGACGCTCGCCCAGGAAATGTGCGGTGTCAGAATGAAGTTCGGCGCGCGCAGCGCGAGCAACGGATTGTCGGCCGTTGGCGGCTCCACGGCCAACACGTCGATCGCCGCGCCCCCGATGCTGCCCCCGGAGATCGCCGCGGCCAGCGCCGCCTCGTCGACGAGACCACCCCGCGCAGTGTTGATCAGCAGCGCCGTGGGCTTCATCCGCGCCAGCTCCGCCGCGCCGATCATCCCGCGCGTCTGCGCTGTCAACGGCACATGCAACGTCACCACATCAGCTTCGGCAATGATCCGGGCAAGCGTCGCAGGCACCACGTTTTCAATGGCGGGCGCCTGCGGATCGTAGCCCTGGACCTTCATCCCGAACGCGAGGCCAAGCCGCGCCACGCTGCGGCCCAGCGCGCCCAGTCCGATGACGCCCAGCGTGCTGCCGCACAGGTCGCGGATCGGGTGCGACAGCAGCGAGAATTGCGACGCGCGCTGCCATTCGCCGTGCGCAACGTCGTTGCGGTAGGCGAACAGGTTGCGCCGCAGCGCGAGAATCATCGCGAATACGTGTTCCGGCAGCGTGGACGTCGCGTAGCCGCGGATGTTGGACACCACGATTGCGCGCTGAGTGCAGGCGGCAACGTCGATGATGTCGGTGCCGGTGGCCGCCACGGCGACCATGCGCAAGTCCGGCAATGCAGCGAGCGCGGCGGCACGCAACGGCACCTTGTTGGTGATGGCGATCGTCGCGCCGGCAAGCCGCTCGACGACCTGCTCGGCACCGCTGTGGTCGTGATCGCGCCATGCATGTGCAAAGTCAGGGGGGCGCAACGTGGCGTCGAGGCTGCCGCGGTCGAGAAAGACGATCGATTGCATGGAGAGGGATGCTGAACAGATCGGCGTAGCGCGTCAAGCGACGCGGACCATCGCCGGCGCGATCACGCGGACTGCGCATCAGCGCGCGTTGCCGTAAAATGGCAGCCTCGCCGGCCACGATGCCTCTCCGCCATGACCATCACCACCCACGCACCACCGGCGATCGGCGTGCTGTTCGTCATCGCAGCACCCTCGGGCGGCGGCAAGAGCAGCATGGTCAATGCGCTGCTCGCGCGCGAGCCCGGCATTCGCCTGTCGATTTCGTGGACGACCCGGCCGCCACGCCCCGGCGAATCCGAGGGCGCGCACTACCACTTCGTCGACCAGGCGCGCTTTCGCCAACTGCAGGACGCGGGCGAATTCCTCGAGTACGCGAATGTTCATGGCAACTGGTATGCGACGTCGTCGACATGGCTCAAAACGCAGCTTGCCGGCGGCCAGGACGTGCTGCTGGAGATTGACTGGCAGGGTGCGGCGCAGGTGCGCCAGCTGATACCCGATTCGGTACATGTATTCGTCCTGCCGCCGTCGCTCGCCGCGCTCAACGAACGGCTGGTCAAGCGCGGACAGGATGCGGCGGACGTGATTGCACGCAGGCTCGCCGGCGCATTCGCCGAGATCGCGCATTGGGCCGAATTCGACTATGTTATTATCAATCAAGACTTTGCGACTGCCGTCGACGACCTGGCCGCGATTGTTCGTGCGGCCCGCCTGGAGAGTTCGCGGCAGGGGTTGCGGCATTCTCGACTGATCGCCGAACTCATCGAATCTCGCTCAAAGGATTGACGCCATGGCCCGTATCACGATCGACGACTGTCTCGACAAGATTCCCAACCGCTTCGAGTTGACGCTGGCCGCCA
>JBDTJK010000213.1:0-3116 GCA_039935875.1 Casimicrobiaceae bacterium | reverse complement strand
TCGGAAGATGTGATCATGGTTTACGGCACGAGCACATCCTTTCAAGCCGAGGCCGAAGGGCGGATCGCGAGCGAGGTGGAGACGGCGCAACTGCCGGACTCGTGGCAGGAATTTCTCGCGTGATCCGCTCGTGAAGCGCCGCTTTGATCCAGCGGAGCTGGAGTGGATGGATCGGCCGCAGCCGGTCTCGCCGGAGTTGATCTCCGACCTGAAAAATCTCCGCGCGCTCAACCGCTTCTTCGGAAGCTACCGACTCGTGCGCCATTTCCTGCGCCGCTGGATTCGGCCTAACGAGAAGCTGCGCGTCCTCGATCTCGCGACCGGCTCGGGCGACATCCCGCGGCTCGTGGTCGATTTCGCACGCGGCATCGGAGCCACGGTCACCGTCGAGGCGGTGGATTTTCGGGAGTCGACCGTCGCGATCGCGCGCGAGCTCAGCGCCGGCTATCCGCAGATTACTTACCACTGTGCGGACATCCAGGAATTTGGAGCACTAAAAAGTTATGACGTCGTGCTCTTCTCGCTCGCGCTCCACCACTTCGGCGAAGCCGCCGCGACGAGCTTGCTCGAGCGCTGCCGCGAACTTTCCCGCGGCAAAGTCCTCGTCGCCGATCTGCGCCGGGGCTGGCTCGCGACCGTCGGAGTCGATCTGCTCACGCGCACGGTTTTCCGCGAGGCGATGACGCGCAACGACGCGCTCGCCTCGGCCGCGCGCGCCTTTTCCTCCGCCGAACTGGAGGCGCTGGCCGTCGCCGCGGGTTGGAAAAATTTCGGACATCGCTGCTTTCCTTTCGCCCGGCAGGCCATTTGGTTGGAGGAATGAAGATCGTGACCAGCCGAGCGGAACTTACGCGCGCGCCCGACCGGCGCCGCGTGCTCGTGCCGACGATGGGCGCGCTTCACGCCGGCCACGTTTCGCTCATCCGGCTGGCGCGCGAACATGCCGGCGCCGAGGGCGAAGTCGTGGTGAGCATTTTCGTGAACCCGCTCCAGTTCGAGCCCGGCTCGGATTTCGCGCATTATCCGCGGCCGGAAGCAGCGGACGAAGAAATCTGCCGCGCGGAAGGAGTCGATCTCATCTTTCGACCTGCGCCTAACGAGATGTATTTCGACGACCGCTCCACTTTCGTGGACGAGACCGTGCTCTCCGAGCGGCTCTGCGGCGCGCGCCGCCCCGGACATTTTCGCGGTGTCACTACCGTGGTGACGAAGTTGTTTCATCTCGTCGCGCCCGACGCGGCGGTTTTTGGTGAAAAGGATTTCCAGCAACTCGCGGTGATCCGTCGGATGGTCCGCGATCTCAATTTCCCGATCGAAATTCTCGCGGGCGCGACCGTCCGCGAGACTGATGGGCTTGCGCTCAGTTCACGTAATCAATACCTCAGCGCCGACGAACGCGCGCAGGCGCCGGTGATTCGCGCGGCGCTGCTCGAAGCGGCGGCTTCCTTAAACCTCCGCCGAAAAAATTCTCGCCCTCGTTAGGCAAACAATCGAAGCCGCTCCCCTTGCCCGGATCGATTATGCGGAAATCGTCGGAGCCGACGATCTCCAGCCGCGCACTAAAATTGCGCCGCGCACGCTCCTCGCGGTCGCGGTTTACTTTGGCCGCACCCGCCTGATCGATAACATTCTTTTCGGATGAAAGAATTCGACTTCGTCATCATCGGTAGCGGCATCGCCGGCCTGACCTTTGCGCTCAAGGCAGCAGAGCATGGCCGCGTTGCGATCATTACGAAACGCCAAGGCGTGGATTCGAACACCGCCTGGGCGCAGGGCGGCGTCGCCTGTGTGACCAGCGGCGAGGATTCTTTCGCGCTCCACATTCGCGATACTCTCGAAGCCGGCGCGGGGCTCTGCGATCTCGAGGCGGTCGAGACGGTGGTGCAGGAAGGCCCGGAGCGGGTGCGCGAGTTGATGGAACTCGGACTGCACTTCGACGAGCGGAATGTTTCCGGTCATCGCGAGCTCGATCTCGGGCGCGAGGGCGGCCACTCGAAACGCCGCGTTCTTCACGTGCACGACGTGACCGGCGCCGAAATCGAGAACACGCTTCTCGACGCAGTTCGACATTCGCCGCAGATCGAGCTGCTCGAGAATCACATGGCGGTCGATCTCATTACCGCGGCGAAGCTCGGCTTCGCGACGGACGATCATTGTCTCGGAGCGTATGTGCTCGATGAGGCGACCGGCGTGGTGGAGACGATCCGGACCGATCGTTTAGTGCTCGCGACCGGCGGCTGCGGGAAGGTTTATCTCTACACGACGAATCCCGACATCGCGACGGGCGACGGCGTGGCCATGGCTTGGCGCGCGGGCGCGGTCATCGCCAACATGGAGTTCGTGCAATTTCATCCGACGTGTCTCTTTCACGCGGAGGCGAAGTCGTTCCTGATCTCGGAAGCAGTTCGCGGTGAAGGCGGAATTCTGCGCAACGACAAGGGCGAAGATTTTGTTAAAAAAGTTCATCCGTTAGGCTCGCTCGCGCCGCGCGATGTGGTCGCGCGCGCGATCGACGCCGAGATGAAACGGACCGGTGCGAAGTGCGTCTATCTCGATATCACGCAGCAGCCGCGCGAGTTTTTGCTCGAGCGTTTCCCGCACATTTACGAGACCTGTCTGCGCTACGGGATCGACATGGCGAAAGAACCGATTCCGGTGGTGCCCGCGGCGCATTATCAATGCGGCGGGATCAAAACGAACATCGACGGCGCGACCAGTTTGCCGGGTCTTTATGCGATCGGCGAGGTCGGTTGCACCGGTTTGCACGGAGCGAACCGGCTCGCGAGCAACTCGCTTCTCGAAGGCCTCGTGATCGCGCATCGGGCCTGCGCCGCCCTCGTCGCGAGCCGGCCGCCGGCGCATCCGGCGGGCGCGGTTTCGTTGCCGGAATGGCAGTCGGGCGACGTCCAAAACCTCGATGAGTTGGTCGTGATTTATCACAACTGGGACGAAATCCGGCGACTCATGTGGGACTACGTCGGGATCGTGCGCACGGACAAAAGGCTGCAACGGGCGAGTGCACGATTGCGCAATCTGCAGCGCGAGATTCAGGAATTTTACTGGAACTTCCGGATCTCCGTCGACCTCCTCGAGCTCCGAAATCTGGCGACGGTGGC
>JBDTJK010000212.1:0-3763 GCA_039935875.1 Casimicrobiaceae bacterium | reverse complement strand
GGCGCGCCGACCAGGATTTCCCCGTCGTCCGCGTACGCGACGACCGACGGCGTGGTACGCGTTCCTTCCGAATTCTCGATCACCTTGGGGGTGCTGCCCTCCATGATCGCGACGCAGCTGTTGGTTGTACCGAGGTCGATACCGATTATTTTTGCCATGATTTTGTCCGGCTCCGCGATGCTTTGATTGGATGGGTGGTTATTTGGGGGTCGCCGCGGCGCGCATCAAGCCTGAGCGCCGGTTGCGGGCGCATCCTTGGGCTTGGCAACGGCCACCAGCGCAGGACGCAGCACGCGGTCATTCAGCAGGTAACCTTTCTGGAATACCTGCACAACGGTGTTGGGCGGGGATTCGGCATCGATCATCGCCATCGCCTGGTGCCGATGCGGATCGAAGCGCTCGCCTGCGGCGGCGATCTCGCTGATATCGAACTTGGCGAAGGCGGCCGACAACTGCTTCAGCGTCAGCGCCACGCCTTCGCGCAACGAGTCGGCATCCCCCGGTGAGGACAGTGCGAGCTCCAGCGCATCCTTGACCGGAAGGATTTCCGCGGCGAAACGGTCGACCGCGTAGCGGTGGGCGCGAGCGACGTCCGCCTGCCCCTGCTTGCGCGCATTTTCGGTCTCGGCCTTGGCACGAATCCACGCGTCCTTGAATTCGGCCGCCTCGTTCTGCGTCTTCGCCAGCAGGTCGTCGGGGCCTGAATCCTGGCCGGCAGCGTCGCCGGCAGAGGAAAACGGTTCGTCGTCAGGTGTCATGCGGTCTTTGTCCAAAGCGCTCATTTTCTTACGTTGGGGCCGTATCGGATGGGTTTCAAGGCCTG
Source organism: Casimicrobiaceae bacterium (assembly GCA_039935875.1). Taxonomy (GTDB): domain Bacteria; phylum Pseudomonadota; class Gammaproteobacteria; order Burkholderiales; family Casimicrobiaceae; genus VBCG01. The sequence goes on along the minus strand of JBDTJK010000212.1, from coordinate 2,940 downwards.
CGGCGGCCCCACCGAAACTGTATTTACAACAGGCAGTTGCATTGATCCGCCGGGCCATTCCCATGACCTTGGCGGAGTGCGCTGCCGACGCGTCGAAGGGCGCGGCGCGCGACGCTGCAACCGCCGCATAGGCGTCGAACCGGCCGAACCACGTCGTGGGGGGGGGCGTCGTCAGCGTGCGCGGTCCACGCCGGCCCGACCCCGCGGCTCAGGTTCGCGCGCCCATCGCCTGTGCCCGCAGTCGCGTCTGCTCGCGTTCGGCCGCATCCGGCGGGGGCGCGAGCCAGCCCTGCAGATTGCGATAGGCGAGGTCGGCCAGCGCCGCAATCCACTGCGGATGCACGTTCAGGCAGGGAATCGCGCGCAACTCCTTCCCCCCGGCCGCGATGAAACTCTGGCGGCCCTCGATGCCGATTTCCTCCAGCGTCTCGAGGCAGTCAGCGACGAACCCCGGGCAAAAGACGTCCACGCGTCCGACCTTGTCGCGGCCGAGTTGCGCAAGCACTTCGCTGGTATACGGCGTCAGCCAGCGGGCGCGGCCAAATCGCGACTGGAAGGAAAGTGTCCAGCGCTGCCGCGCGTAGCCCAGTTCGGTGGCCAGCAGGCGTCCGGTCTTCTGGCACTGGCAGTGATAGGGATCGCCCCGCTCGAGGGTGCGCCGTGGCACGCCGTGGAACGACAGCACCAGATGGTCGGGATGGCCGTGCTTCACCCAGTCGTCGTTGATCGCCTGCGCCATGGCCTTGATGTAGCGCGGATCGTCGTGGAACGAATCGACGAAGCGCAGCGCCGGGATGCGCCGCCGCTGCGCCATCGATGCCGCGACGGCGTCGAAGGCGCTGGCCGTCGTGCTGGCTGCGTACTGTGGATACAGCGGCAGCACCAGCAATCGGTCGACGCCGGCGCTGGCCAGCCGCGCCATCGCCGCCGCGATCGACGGATTGCCGTAGCGCATGCCGAGTTCTACCGGGCAAAGATCCGCCGGCAGTCCCGCGTCTTTTAGTCGCTGCCCGAGATAGCCCTGCAACAGCGTGCGTTGCTTCTGCGAGATCGCCAGCAGTGGTGAGCCGTCCTTGCCCCAGATGGCCTGGTAGCGTGCGGCGGACTTCGACGGCCGCGTGCGCAGGATGAGCCCGTGCAGGATCGGACGCCACGCGATCGGCGGAATCTCGATCACGCGCCGGTCGGTCAGGAATTGCGCAAGGTAGCGGCGGACGGCGTCCGGTGTCGGCGCGTCCGGCGTGCCCAGGTTGACCAGCAATACGCCAATGCGCGACACGCGGTCGTGCGCGAACGGTTGTTGCGGAGACGGGTCTCGCATCATCCGCCTATGGTAGCCCGCAAGCCACGGCGTGCCTGGCGAGCAGCGTCAGGTCGTCCTGACGTCACAACACCGGCATCCGCCGCGACGTTCAGGTTCGCGGGCGCGCTGCCCGCGAATTCACTCATCGTCGAACTGGTGCGCGAACGCGCCGGACAGCAGCTTGGACGTGAGCTCGACGATCGGGATCACGCGCTCGTACGCCATGCGCGTCGGGCCGATGACGCCCAGCGTGCCGACGACGCGTCCGTTGACCTCGTACGGCGCGGTGATCACGCTCATCTCGTCGAGCGGAGCGAGTCCCGATTCGTCTCCAATGTAGATCTGCACCCCTTGCGCGCGCTGCGACACGTCGAGCAGGTGCAACAGCGAAGTTTTTTCCTCGAACACGTCGAACAGCTTGCGCAGCCGCGTCATGTTGGAAGTGAAGCTTTCGGCCGACAGCAGGTTGCGCTCCCCGGCGACGACCACGCCCTCGCTCGAGGTCATTGCATCCTCGCCGACGTCCACCGCAGCCGTCATCAGGCCGGCGATGTCGTCGCGCAAGCGTGCGAGTTCGTCCGCCAGGCGCGCACGGATCAGCGGGAACGGCTTGCCGGCAAACTGCTGGTTGAAGAAATTGCTGGCCTCGACCAGTTTCGACTGCGTGTATGCGCGGTCGGTGTGCAGGATGCGGTTCTGCACATCGCCCTCGGCGGTGACGATGATCAGCAGCACGCGCCGGTCGGACAGCCGCAGGAACTCGAGGTGGCGGAATCCGCCCTCGCGCCGCGGCGTCATGACCACGCCGGCGAAGTGCGTCAGCTGCGACATCAGGTTCGCCGCCGAAGCCACCAGGCTTTGCGGACGGTCGGCTGCGAACTCGCCCTCGAGCCGGTTGATTTCGCCGGGATCGAGCGGCTTCACCACCATCAGCGTATCGACGAAGAAGCGATATCCGCGGGGTGTCGGCACCCGTCCCGCCGACGTGTGCGGGCTGGTGATGAAGCCCATCTCCTCCAGGTCGGCCATCACGTTGCGGATGGTTGCAGGCGACAGCTCGAGCCCCGATTGTCGCGACAGTGCCCGCGAGCCGACCGGCTGGCCGTCGGCGACGTAACGCTCGATCAGCGTCTTCAGAAGGTGTGCGGCGCGAGCGTCGACCATTCGCTATTCTAGTTAAAAAGGCGGCAATCGGTCGAAAGCGGCATCCCGTGCAGTGCATGCGCTGTGATTAAATGCGCACATGCCCGCCTCGGCCGCCCGTTTTCCGCGCATTGCGCTCGTCGGGCGTTACGCGAGCCCCAATATCGCAGCGCCACTCGCGGCGCTGGTCGAATTCCTGCGCCAGCGGGGCCATGCAATCGTGCTCGAGGCGGAAACTGCGCGTTTCACGCCGCTGCCGGGCTTCGCCACCGCGGACGCCGACGCCTTGGGCGCTCAGGCCGACCTGGCGATCGTGCTGGGCGGCGATGGCACGATGCTGACGGTCGCACGCAAGCTTGCCCCGCACGGCGTGCCGCTGATCGGCATCAACCAGGGGCGCCTCGGATTCCTCACCGACATACCGCTGGCGCGGATGCAGCAGACGCTGACGGCGATGCTCGACGGCGATTTTGTCGAGGAGCGGCGGACGCTGC
>JBDTJK010000211.1:0-3469 GCA_039935875.1 Casimicrobiaceae bacterium | reverse complement strand
GGGTGGTGAAGGGCCTGCGGATGGCGATTGGATGTTTGATTTAGCCAACTTTAATGTGAACTCGTCCAATTTTATTGCGCAAGACTCCTGGGCAAATGGATTCCTGGGGGTTCATCGAAGCAATCTTGTTATTGAAAATGTTCCTGCAATAAAAATGGATGAAACGGTAAAAAGCCGGATAATAGGAGAGGCTAAATTTTTAAGAGCCTACCATTATTTTAATCTTGTTAAACTATTTGGGGATGTGCCTCTTATTACCAACGCCCAGGTAGATGTAAGTAATGTGAAAAGAGACTCAAAGGATATTGTTTGGGCCCAGGTTGTTAAAGATTTGACTGAGGCAGCCGATGTATTGCCTCTCAGAAGTGCGATAACTTCTAATGAACTGGGTAGAGCTACAAAAGGCGCGGCTCAGGCCTATTTGGCTAAAGCATATCTTTATCAGAAAAATTTTCAACAGGCGGAACTATGGTTTAATAAGGTGATACAATCAAACGAATACAGTCTTTCCGCTGATTTTTATCATATTTTTACTGTCGCCGGGGAATTTGGTCCGGAAAATATTTTTGAGATAAACCATGCTTATTCTGCTCAGTTTAAAGCTGCTGAAAACCACGGCACGATTTGTCAGGGCAGTGCGGGAATGTATGGCTACGGATTTTGTTGTCCTTCTCAGGACCTTGTTGATGAGTTTGAGACAGGAGATCCCAGATTATGGCAAACTGTGTACAAGCAGGGGCAAATCATGCCTGATGGCTTGGTTGCAGATGTTGGGAATAGTGAGACAGGGTACATGAGTTTGAAACCATACTTAAATTTAGATGAATATCCCCCTACAGGTAATCCAAGCAATTCACCTAAGAATTTCATTAAATACCGGTATGGTATGCTTTTGCTTTGGTATGCAGAAGCTGCAAATGAGAACGGCCATACTATACAGGCGGTGGAGGCATTAAACCAAGTGAGGAAACGTGCAAGACAAGGGAACGCATCTGTTTTGCCTGACGTTACAACAACGGATCAAAATCAATTGAGGGCCGCGATATACCATGAGCAGCGTGTGGAGTACGGTATGGAGAATGAGCGTTTTTTTGATCTGGTTAGGCAAGGTCGTGCGGGAACCGTACTTAGAGCCTATTCACAAAAATATAATACAACGAAAGGAAGCTTTAAGGATGGGATTAATGAACTCTTACCTATTCCACAGACAGAGATTGATTTAAGCCAGGGTAAGTTAACGCAGAACCCCGGGTATTGAGTGTCCTTAGTAATTGAGGAGTTCTTTGATCTTAGATCTAAAAAGGTTGTAGATGAAAGCGCTTCCCCATAATGAATACAGCAGGTGTTCTTCTATTTAATAATGGTGAGATTGAATAAATGAGATAGCCATTTTTGAAATACAGAAAGGGCAGGCGCTTGCAAAAATATTTTAATGAAAAGTTCTGTGGAAGAAACTATTGGATTTTATTCTATAATATTTAAAACTACAAAACAATGAGGAAGCTATATTACCTGTTAATTATTGTTTTATTTGCAACCGTTACAAGCTGTCATAACTCTGGAAGTAAAGAAGGAATCGCTTATGATGGAATTAAATTAGAGAAAGGGTTAAGTTTAAAACTTATTGCCTCCGAGCCCCTGGTCGTTTCTCCTGTGGCATTTGCCTTTAATGAACAAGGGGATCTTTATGTTGTTGAGGATAGAGGGTATCCTGATACCATCCCGCCTCAACATGAGGGAAGGATTGTCAGGCTTGAAGACCGCGATGGAGACGGAGTATATGATCACCAGACTATATTTGCGGACGGCTTTACCTATCCGAATGGAATATTACCCTGGCGGGGTGGCTTTTTTGTTACTTGTGCACCCGATATTTTTTATTTGAAAGATACGAATGGCGACGGTGTGGCTGATGAACGTAAAGTAGTTCTGACTGGATTTAACGTTACTAAATCTTCCCAACTTCGTGTTAGTCATCCTATACTCGGTATGGACGGATGGGTTTATGTAACAGGCGGTATGAACGGGGGTAAAGTGGTGTCTCCTGAATTCCCCGGAAGGGATACAGTAGAGTTTACGTCTTCCGACGGGCGTTTTAATCCGGACAACTATACATTTGAACTTACCGGCGGCAATAGCCAGTTTGGTCTTACTTTCGATGCCCTTGGAAGAAGGTTTGGCTGCTCAAACAGGCACCCGATACAGCAGATCGTAATGGAGTCCTCTTATCTGAACCGCAATCCCTATTTGCCTTTTAATGAATCCATTCAGAATGTTTCGAAAGTAGAAGGAGATGCCATCGTCTATCCGCTTATTGACGCGGTTACTTCGTCTGATTTTATTCCAGGATTGATAGGGAAATCTCATAAGGGTACTTTTACCTCTGCTTGTAGTGTCTTAATATTTGATGGAAATGGGATGAATCCTGAGGACGTAGGGAATGCCTTTATCTGCGAGCCTGCTCAGAATCTGGTCCAGCGACAGAAATTGATTCCTTATGGCGCAACGTTTCAATCTGGATTGCCGGACAAAGGATATGAATTTTTAGCGTCAACTGATCCCTCGTTCCGCCCGGTTTTTTTGGGTAACGGGCCAGGTGGGGGTTTGTATTTTGCGGATATGCACAGAAAAATCATAGATGAGCCGGATTATGTGCCGGAAGATGTGCGTGATACATTAGATTATAAAACCGGTAAAGACAAGGGACGAATCTATGAAATAACTAAGAATAGGAAGGACTCTTCTAATCCAAGAAAATTCCTGAAGCCATCTGCACCCGCCAATGAAGTACTGGAGATGTTGAAATCGGAAAACGGCTGGAATAGGCAAACGGCATTTAGGTTGTTGCTGGAGCGCGCAGACAAATCTACAATTCCTCTTTTGATTGAATATGTGCAAAAGTCCAGTCAGGCGGAAACCAGAATTCTTGCTCTATGGTTGCTGCATTCTCTGAATGGGCTGGATAAAGACCTTCTATTGAAGGCTTTGAAGGATGAGGTTCCCGGGGTTCGGGAACAAGCAGTTGAGTTGTCAGCAGGTAAGCTTGCAGAAGATAGTACATTGAAGCAGGCAATCGTCTCTGCATGTGAGGATTCGAATGAACGCGTTCGATTTGAAAGCGCTTTGGCACTTGGTTCTTTGCCCGATCCAAAAATTACCGGGTCTTTGGCAAAACTTGCTATTCGGGATGGAGATGATCGTTGGATGCGGGCAGCAGTATTTAGTGGGATCGGCGAGCGAATGGGGCCGTTTCTTACAGCTATCCAACAACAGAAGGAGACACCCTCAAATGACAATGCATACCCTTTTGTGATGGAGGATTTGGGTAATATGTTTGGAAATGGGGCATCAATCGCAGACTGCAGGGAATTTATGCGGGTTGTAATGCAGAGTTCAGAAGATAAAAATAATGCCTGGCGCTTTGCTGCTTCATTAGGGATGGCGAATGGGCTTACCATCAGGCCTGGAT
>JBDTJK010000210.1:0-2875 GCA_039935875.1 Casimicrobiaceae bacterium | reverse complement strand
GCTTCCCCGATCGCGAGACGATGACGCGCATCGTCGACGTGCATTTCCCGGGGCTCAAGAAGGCGCTGCTGCAGGAAGCGCTGGAGGTGTTCTTCAGCCTGCGCGAAGTGCCCGGGCTGAAGAAACGCCCGTCGACGTCGGAGCTGCTCGACTGGCTGAAGCTGCTGCTGGCCGAGGACATTCCGCCGCAAGCGCTGCACGCGACCGATCGCAAGCTGTCGCTGCCGCCCATGCACGGCGCGCTGTTGAAGAGCGAGCAGGACGTGCACCTGTTCGAGCGCGTGGCGTTCATGTCGCGGGCCGGGCGGTGAGTCTTGCTGTAAATCCGACAGAGTTACGCGGAGGACGTTTGGCAAGCGAGTGTGCTGCACGGCTGACGGACTGGCCGGACATCGGGCGTCGCTCAAACACGCTGCGCGAACTCGCTTTGGCCCGATATCCGGCCAACCCGTCAGGGTCGCGCCATGCGCCCCGTCAAGGCCGCAAAGTCCAATGTCGCACAGCCTTGCGAAGTGACCTTGTGCATTGCGCTCCGTCGCCGGGACGGTGGGGTATCGGACCAAAGCGAGTTCGCGCAGCGTGTTTGAGCGACGTCCGATACCCCGCTGGCCCGGCGTCTCGTCATGCAAGAGTTTCTCCGGCATGTTCAGGCGATGTCCGATACCCCGCTGGCCCGGCGTCACGACAAGCACGAGCGTGCCGCAGAAGTACTTTCGTCGCCACGCCAGGAGAACCGACATGACCCGCTTCATCGAGCCCGTCACGTTGCGTGGCACGCATGCGACGCTGGTGCCGCTCGAAGCGAAGCATGCGGACGCGCTGGCGCGGGCAGCGGCGGATGGATCGTTGAATGCGCTCTGGTACACGAGCGTGGCCGATCCCGCGCGGATGGTCGAGTGGGTCGCGTCCGCGTTGACGATGCGCGAGAACCTGGGTGCGATGCCGTTCGTCGCGATCCACAACGCGAGTGGCGACGTGGTCGGCTCGACGCGCTACTTCAATGTCGACGTCGACAATCGCCGGCTCGAGATCGGCCACACGTGGTACGCCAGGCGCGTGCAGCGCACCGCGTTCAACACCGAGTGCAAGCTGCTGCTGCTCGCGCACGCGTTCGACACGCTCGGCTGTATCGCCGTCGAGTTGCGCACGCACTGGTTCAATTTCGCCAGCCGCGCGGCCATCGCGCGACTCGGCGCAAGGCAGGACGGCGTGCTGCGCAACCACCAGGTCGCGGCGGACGGCAGCAAGCGCGACACCGTCGTGTTCAGCATCATCGACAACGAGTGGCCAGCGGTCCAGCGTCATCTGCGGTTCCAGTTGCAGAAGCCGCGCTAGCGTCACATGCTCGTCGAGTTCCTGCTGCACCTGCGCGCGCATGGGCTGTCGATCAGCACGCGCGAATTCCTGACGCTGCTCGAGGCGCTGGACAAGCGCATCGTGTCGTCGTCGCTGGATGATTTCCACGCGCTCGCGCGCATGACGCTGGTCAAGGACGAGCAGCATTTCGACCGCTTCGATGTAGCGTTCGGCAGTTATTTCAAGGGCGTCGATGCGCTGGTCGATGTGCGCACGCCGATCCCGCAGGAATGGCTGCGGCACGAGTTCACCCGGCATCTGAGCGACGACGACAGGCGACGCGTCGAGGCGCTGGGTGGATACGACACGCTGATGCAGGCGTTGCGCCAGCGGCTCGCCGAGCAACGCGGCCGCCATGCGGGAGGCAACAAGTGGATCGGCACGGGCGGCACCAGTTCGTTCGGTGCGCACGGCTTCAACCCGGAAGGCGTTCGCATTGGCCAGCAAGGCGGCGGAGCGCGCAGCGCAGTCAAGGTCTGGGACGAGCGCAACTTCCGCAATCTGGATGGCGACGTCGAGCTCAACACCCGCAACATCAAGGTGGCGCTGCGGCGCTTGCGGCGCTTCGCGCGCGAAGGCGTACCGGACGAGTTGGACCTTGACCGCACGATCGAGGGAACCGCGCGCAACGCCGGGTGGCTGGATGTCCACATGCGTCCCGAGCGGCGCAACCGGGCGAAGGTGCTGCTGTTCTTCGACGTCGGTGGATCGATGGACCCGCATGTCGCCACCTGCGAAGAGCTTTTCTCCGCCGCCAGGACCGAATTCCGCCATCTCGAGTATTTTTATTTCCACAACTGCATCTACGACCACGTGTGGCGCGACAACGTGCGCCGGCGCAGCGATCGCGTCGCGACGCTCGAACTGCTGCACACCTATGGGCCCGACTGGCGGCTGATCATCGTAGGCGACGCGGCGATGAGCCCATACGAACTGGCGGAACGGGGCGGCAGCGTGGAATCCGCGAACGACGAGCCCGGATCGGTGTGGCTTGCGCGCCTGTGCGCGCACTTCCGCCATCGGATCTGGTGGAACCCGGAGCCGGAACGAACATGGGAATACACGCGCTCGACACAGTTGATCGCGGCGATTCTCGGCCCGCGAATGTTTCCGCTGACCCTCGCAGGCGTCGCACGTGGAATCGATGCGCTGCGCAAGTGACTGCGCGAAGCCCGGCTGACGTCAATGCAGGCCAGCAGCGCGCCGCAGCTTGCACGCGGCGCGCACGGTCAGCCGCCTTGCGGCATCTGCACCCAGCCGCGCGGGCAAGTGCGCACGTCAGGGTAGTAACCGCTATCCGGACAGAAGTAGCGGAATTGCGCAGGCGCCGCGGAACGTGAAGGTGGCGCACTCACCGCAGGCGCGGGCGCCGATGCCGCAGGCCCCCAATAGGCCGGCGCCGAGTCGTAGTAGACCGTGGAAGGTCCGTCGTACGAATACGGATACCCCCACGCGACTCCCGGATACCACGGTGCGCCGAGATAGACGTTCCACGACGGCCCCCAATAGCCGCCCCATC
>JBDTJK010000209.1:0-8826 GCA_039935875.1 Casimicrobiaceae bacterium | reverse complement strand
CCGCGGCTATGGCGTGCCATCCGCGGCATCGCCCGCCGGATCGGCGCGATGTTCGGGGCCGCGCGCTACGACCGCGCGGGGCGTGAATGATCACGGCACCGCACCCGGCATGAGCGGCTATGCGACGCTGCTGTCGCTGCTCGCCATGGTGCTATCGCCCGGCTGGCAGGTCGTGCAGGGAGCGCTGCGGTGACGTTTGCGCGCCTGTTGATCGCCAATCGTGGCGAAATCGCCGTGCGCATCGCGCGCACCGCCTGCCGCATGGGCCTGCGCACGATCGCCGTCTATTCCGACGCCGACGCAAACGCGCTGCATGTCGAAGCGTGCGACGAAGCATTCCGCGCAGGGGGCGAACGGCCGCGCGACAGTTACCTCGACGGCACGCGCATCCTGGCGATCGCGCGGGAAGCCCGTGCCGACGCGATCCATCCGGGCTACGGCTTCCTGTCTGAAAACGCTGCGTTCGCGACTGCGTGCGCCGACGCGGGCATCGTTTTTGTCGGCCCTCCGCCCGCCGCCATTGCGGCAATGGGCTCGAAATCCGCTGCCAAGCGGCTGATGCACGCGGCCGGCGTGCCGCTGGTGCCCGGCTATCACGATGAAGACCAGTCGCTTGCGCTGCTGGCGCGCGAAGCGCAGGCAATCGGCTTTCCGGTGCTGATCAAGCCCACTGCCGGCGGCGGGGGCAAGGGCATGAAGGTCGTGGCGAACGCGGGCGAATTTGCGGCGGCGCTTGCATCGGCGCAACGCGAAGCGCGTGCGAGCTTCGGTGACGAGCGCGTGCTGGTCGAGAGATTCCTGACGTCGCCGCGTCACATCGAAATCCAGGTGTTCGCCGACACGCACGGCAACGCGATCCACCTGTTCGAACGCGACTGCTCGGTGCAGCGGCGCCACCAGAAGGTGCTGGAGGAGGCGCCGGCGCCGGGCATGACGCGCGAGCGGCGCCTGGCGATGGGTGATGCCGCCGTCGCCGCGGCGAAGGCGATCGGCTACGTCGGGGCCGGTACCGTGGAGTTCATCGCCGAGCAGGACGGTCGGTTCTTTTTCATGGAAATGAATACGCGCCTGCAGGTCGAGCACCCGGTCACCGAAATGATCACCGGGCTCGACCTCGTCGAATGGCAGCTGCGCGTGGCGGCGGGCGAGCCGTTGCCGCGAAGGCAGCACGAAGTGGCGATGGAAGGTCATGCGATCGAGGCGCGCATCTACGCGGAAGATCCGCAACGCGACTTCCTGCCTTCGATCGGCAAGATAACGCACTGGAAGATGCCCGCGGCGACGCCAAACGTGCGCGTCGATACCGGATTTCGCCTCGGCGACAGTGTGACGCCCTATTACGATCCGATGCTGGCAAAGCTGATCGTGCATGGCGAGGACCGGCAGGCGGCAATGTGGCAAATGCGCGCGGCACTCGCGCAATGCGAGATTGCCGGCGTGACGACCAACGTCGCGTTTCTCGAGCGGATGCTGGCGCTGCCGGCGTACGTCGATGGCGCACTCGACACGGGCATGATCGGCCACCATCGCGATGTGCTGCTCGCGCCGTCCCACGCCGACGCGCGCGTGCTGGCGATTGCCGCCATTGCCGAGTGGCGCGCAGCGCGCGCGGCAGGGGCGTTCGGCAACGACATCCATTCGCCGTGGAACGCGACGGATGCTTGGTGGGTCAACAGCGAACGGCACCGGATCGTGTTCGAGTTCGATGACGCCGATGGCCGGCATCGGGTCGAACTGCGGCCCGACGAGCGCGGCGGCGTCGAGGTGCGCGCCGGCGAGTCGACATTCCATGTCGAGCTACGCCCGGAGGATGGCGGACGGCTCAGCATCGAGATGGACGGGCAGCGCGTCGATGCCAGCGTGGTCGCGAGTGGCTCGTCGCGGCAGATTTGCGGCGCCGGCATGCGCCACACGCTTCGGCTCGCGGATCCTATGAGTGACCCGCGCGATGAGGACACGACCGGCGGCCACCTGCGCGCACCGATGTCCGGAACGATCGTGGATGTGCGGGTGAAGGTCGGAGAGCGCGTCACGAAGGGCGCCCCACTGGTCGTCCTCGAGGCGATGAAGATGGAACACACGATCATCGCGACGATCGACGGCACCGTCACCGCATTGCGATGCGCCATCGGCGAACGCGTCACCGAGGGCGCACAGCTTATCGAGCTGGAGGACTGACGCGATGCGGATCGTATGCGCCTGGGGCCGCGGAGACGCTGCGTCGCTGCGCGCGCCGCTGGCCGCCCGCCTGCCGCGGGCGGAAGTCCACATCTGGCCCGATGCGCCGGCGCAGGCGGACTACGCGATCGTGTGGAAGCCGCCACAAGGACTGTTCGCACGCACGCGGATCACTCGTGCGCTGTTCAACTACGGCGCCGGCGTGGATGGCCTCGTGGAGCTGGCGGATCTGCCGGTTGGCATTCCTGTCTACCGGCTGGAGGATGCAGGCATGGCGCAGCAGATGGTCGACTACGTGCTGGCTGCCGCGCTGCGTGCCGCGCGCGGACTCGACGTATATGCGATGCAGCAGCAGGACGCGCGCTGGAAGCGCGCACCGATGCGCTCGCGCGGCGAGTTCGAAATCGGCCTGCTCGGCATGGGCGTTCTCGGAGGGCAGGTCGCGGACGCACTGCGCGCGCTGGGTTTTCGCGTGCGTGGCCATTCGCGCACGCCGCATGTTCATCCGGGAGTGACGATGTTCGCGGGCGCGGACTCGCTGCCGGCATTTCTCGGCGGCACGCAGATGCTGGTGTGCCTGCTGCCGCTGACCGAAGCCACTCGCGACATGGTCGACGCGGCGTTCCTCGCGCTGCTGCCGCGCGGCGCGCATCTGGTGAATGTCGCACGCGGCGCGATCATCGTCGACGCCGACCTGCTGGCGGCGCTGGACAGCGGACATCTCGCATCGGTGACGCTCGATGTATTTCGCGAGGAACCGCTGCCGCAGGCCCATCCGTTCTGGCGACATCCGCGCGTCAGCGTCACGCCGCACTCGTCGGCGATGACGATGATGGAGCCCGCGATCGCGCAGATCGCGCAGCGGATCGAAATGCTCGAGCGCGGCCTGCCGATCGACGGCGCTGTGCAATTGAGCCGGGGATACTGACCGCATGGATCGCAGCAATGCATTGCCACGCCGAGTGCGCCTGGTCGAAGTCGGGCCGCGCGACGGACTGCAGAACGAAAAGACGCAGGTGCCGACAGACGTCAAGGTGACGCTGATCGACATGTTGACCGACGCCGGCTTCAGTGCGATCGAGGCCACGTCGTTCGTGTCGCCGAAGTGGGTACCCCAGCTCGCCGATTCGGCCGAGGTGATGGCGCGCATCCGCCGCAAGGACGGCGTTGCGTACCCGGTGCTGGTGCCGAACATGAAGGGTTTCGAGGGCGCGCTGGCGGCGAAGGCCGATGAAATCGCCATGTTCGTCGCGGCGACCGAGTCCTTTTCGCAGCGCAACACCAACTGTTCGATCGCCGAGAGCCTCGAACGCGCTGCGCCGGTGTTCGCGGCGGCGCGTGCACACGGCATCCGCGTGCGCGGCTACATCTCCTGCGTGCTGGGGTGTCCGTACGAAGGTGACGTCGCGCCCGCCGTCGTGCGCGACATCGCGGCCATGCTGGTTGATCTCGGCGCGTACGAGGTATCGCTGGGCGATACGATCGGCACCGGTACTGCAGGCAGCACATCGGCGTTGGTCGGCACCGTCGCGGAAAAAGTGCCGGTAACGATCCTTGCCGGCCATTTCCACGACACCTACGGGCAGGCACTCGCGAACGTCTACGCGTCGTTGCAGGCCGGCGTCGCGACGTTCGACTGCTCGGTCGCAGGACTGGGCGGATGCCCGTATGCGAAAGGCGCGACGGGCAATGTCGCCAGCGAGGACGTTGTCTACCTCCTCGAGGGCCTCGGCGTCGAATGTGGCGTCGACATGACGCGGCTGCGGCTCGCTGGACGCTACATTTCGAACGCGCTGTCGCGCGCAAGCGCATCGCGGGTCGCGCGTGCGCTCGACGTGCGCGCGCCACTGACGCCATGAATGCCCGCGACGTGCGCACCCGCGATCGCGACGAAGTCGCATCGCCGTGCATCAGCGTGTGCGTGCTCGATCCCGGGCAACATTACTGCATCGGCTGCGGTCGCACGCTGCACGAGATCGCGGCGTGGATGGACTTGAGCGCCGACGACAAGCGCGCGATCATCGCCGCGCTGCCGGCGCGCCTGGCCGAGGACGAGTCGCGATGACCATCGCCGACTGGTACTTCGATTTCGTGTCGCCGTTCTCGTACCTGCAGTGCGAGCGGCTGCCGGCGCTGGCGCCGGGGCTTGAAGTGCGTTGCAAGCCGGTGGTGTTCGGCGCCATTCTCGCTGCGCACGGACACAAAGGCCCCGCCGAAATTCCCGGCAAGCGCGGCTTCACCTACCGTTTCGCGCACTGGCAGGCTGGCAAGCTCGGCATCGAGTTCAAGTTCCCGCACGAGCATCCGTTCAACCCGTTGCCGCTGCTGCGCCTCGCCGTCGCCTGCGATTCGCGCTTCGACGCGGTGCAGCGGATCTTCCGTTTCGTATGGCGTGACGGGCGGTTGCCCGACCTGCCGATCGAATGGGCGGAGCTGGCACAGCAGCTCGGCGTGCACGATCCGGATGCACGCATCGCCGCCGCCGAGGTCAAGGACGAATTGCGCCGCAACACCGACGAGGCACTGTCGCGCGGCGTATTCGGCGTGCCGACATTGGCCATCGGCACGGAAATGTTCTGGGGCGTCGATGCAACCGACATGGCGCGCGACTACGTGGCGCAGGGTTGTCGCTACCTCGACCCGGAATATGCGCGTATCGCCGCACTGCCGGTCGGCGTTGCGCGCATGGCTGCTAGCGCGAAGAAGTCCTGACGACCCCGGCGGCGACCAGCGCGTCGATCGCCGTTTCGTCGTATCCCGCCTGCGCCAGTATCGAGCGGCTGTGCTCGCCCTGCAGCGGCGCTTCTGCGCTCGCCAATGCCGGCATGCCCTGCATCGTCCATGGCGGCGCGAGGCAGTGCGTGCCGTCGTCGCGCAGCGCCGACATGTTGCGTGCGCGGAATTGCGTATCCGCCAGCGCTTCGTCGAGCGTCGCCACCGGCGTCACGCAGCAATCGACTCCGCCGAACTCGCGCACCCAGTGGGCCAGCGGCTGTGCGCCGAAGATCGCCGCGAGTTCGCCGCGTACGCGCAAGGCCGCATCGCCAGTTGCCAGGCCCGACTCCGCCAGGTCGTTGCGTCCGAGCACCGTGCAAAGTCGCTGCCAGAACTTGTCCTCGAGCGCGCCCACGGCGACGTGGCGGCCGTCCTGCGTCGCGTACAGGCCATAGCACGGCACGCCACCGGACAGCAGGTCTTCGCCGCGCGGCAGCGTGTGGCCATGCAAGGTCAGCGCCTGCAACGCAAAGTGCTGGTGCGCGAGCGTCGCATCCGCCATCGCGACATCGATGTAGCGTCCTGGTCTGCCGCGCGCCACGCCGAAGAGCGCGGCGAGGATCGCCACCGCCGCGCTCGCGGCACCGCCCAGCAGGTCGGCGATCTGCAGGTTGCACATCGCGGGCGGACCGCCGGCGGCGCCGGTCTGGTCGAGCACGCCCGCGTAGCCGAGGTAGTTGATGTCGTGTCCCGCCATCGCCGCGCGCGGACCCGTCTGTCCGTAGCCGCTGATCGATGCATACACGAGTCGCGAATTCACCGTGGCGAGCGTCGCGTGGTCGAGGCCCAGCGACGCCATCACGCCGGGGCGAAAGCTCTCGACCAGCACGTCGGCGCCGCGCACCAGCGCCAGCACGCATGCGTGGCCGGCGGCGGACTTGAGGTCGACCGCCAGCGAACGCTTGCGCCGGTTGACGTTGCGAAAGAACGCGCTTGGCCCGCCGCCGCGCGCGCCGAGCGTGCGCGCGTAATCGCCCATCGCGATGTCCTCCACCTTGACCACGTCGGCGCCGAGGTCGGCGCAATACAGTGTGCACACCGGGCCAGGCAGCAGGCGCGTGAAATCGAGCACGCGCACGCCGGCCAGCGGCGGCGCGTCAGAATGCATCCGCGCCGGGAATGTGCAGCACGCGCTTGACCTCGCGCGCAGCGCCCAGCGCCTCTGCCTGCGTCGGGGCCACGCAGGTGACATGTCCCATCTTGCGTCCGGCGCGCGCTTCGGTCTTTCCGTACAGGTGCAGCCGCGCCTGCGGGATCGCGAGGACGCCGGCCCAATCGGGCGATCGTTCGCGCTCGCCGACGAACCATGCATCGCCGAGCACGTTGACCATCACTGCCGCGAGGTGCGCGCCGGTCGCGCCGAGCGGCAGGTCGGCCAGCACGCGCACCTGCTGCTCGAATTGCGACGTGGCGGCGGCGTCGATCGTCCAGTGGCCGCTGTTGTGTGGCCGTGGTGCGATCTCGTTGACCAGGATCTGTGCATCGCCGGTGACGAACATCTCGACGCACAGCACACCGCGATAGTCGAGCGCGTCGGCGATGCCGACGGCGATCGCGCGCGCCGCGTCGGCAAGCGCCGGCGTCACGCGCGCGGGAACGATCGACACGTCGAGGATACCGTCGCGGTGCAGGTTCTCGGCGAGCGGCCAGGTTGCCGTGTCACCGCGCTGGCGACGGGCGACGATCACCGACACTTCGCATGCAAGGTCGATGCGCCGCTCCAGCACGCACGCCACCGCACCCAGCGCATCGAACGCGGCGCCGACTTCGCGCGTATCGCGGACGTGCTGCTGGCCCTTGCCATCGTAGCCGAGGCGAGCGCTCTTGACGATGCCCGGCAACAGGCCCGGATCGACAGCGGCGGCGTCAGCGTGCGTGCGAATGACCGTGAACGGTGCGACAGCGACGCCATGGCCTGAGAGGAAGGTCTTTTCGCTGATGCGGTCCTGCGCGATCGCGACGCTGGCGGCCGACGGTGCGACGCGGCAGTGGCGCGCCAGGAATTCGAGCGCTGCCGCGGGCACATTCTCGAATTCGGTGGTGGCCGCGCGCGCCAGCGCCGCGAGGTCGGTCAGCGCGTCGGCGTCGAGATAGTCGGCATGGAAGTGGCGATCCGCGATTGCGGCAGCCGGTCCATCCGCTGCCGGGTCGAGCACGGCGACGCGGTAGCCAAGGCGTTGCGCGGCCATCGCGAACATGCGCCCCAGCTGTCCGCCGCCCAGGAGGCCCAGCCATTCGCCCGGAACGATGGGCATTGCTTCAGCCGGGCTTTTGCACCGGCGGCACGCGCATCGACCGCGCAGCGGTGGTCTGTCGCACGCGGAACGCGGTCAGCTTGCGTTGCAGTGCGACGTCGGTGGTGGCGAGCAGTGCGATCGCGAACAGCGCGGCATTCGCGGCGCCGGCTTCGCCGATGGCGAACGTCGCGACCGGAATGCCCTTCGGCATCTGCACGATCGAATACAGCGAATCCTCGCCGCGCAGGTACTTGCTCGGCACCGGAACGCCAAGCACGGGCACGATCGTCTTTGAAGCGAGCATTCCAGGCAGGTGCGCGGCGCCGCCGGCGCCGGCGATGATCGCGCGCAGCCCGCGCGACTGCGCGTCCTCGGCGTATTCGAACAGGTCGTCGGGCATGCGGTGCGCCGAGACCACGCGCGACTCGTAGCCGACACCGAAGGCATCGAGCTGCGCGACCGCGTGTTTCAGCGTGTCCCAGTCGCTTTCGCTTCCCATGACGACACCGACCTGCGGCGCCACGGACTTCCGCTGTGCCATGAACAGTGACTCCCCTTCGCCGTCGTGGCGCGTGGCCGTTCGAACCCCGGCGCGATTTTAGCATCGCAACCCGCAAACTTTTGCACGCCTGCGCGGTCGCAAGGCGGATCCGAGGTTGTGCATCGGACTGACCGCGCCGACAATGAACGCCATGCCGTTGACCCTTCACTTTGCATTCCCGTCCTTGCGGGCGGTGCTTGCCGTTGGGGCGCTGTGGGCGCTGATGCTTTCTCCTGCAAGCGCACAGAATTCCGCGGACGCCGATATCGTGGCCGCCAAGGCAGCCTTCGACCGCGGTGATGCAATCGGTCTTGCGGCCATCGCGCCACGCGTGCAAGGCCACGTGCTGGCGCCGTACGTCGCGTTCTGGCAGCTCGAGCTCGGTCTCGACTCGGCCCGCAGCGGGTTGGTCGAAGCATTCCTGCAGAAATGGGCCGGCACGCCGTTCGCCGATCGCCTCGCGCTCGACTGGCTCAAGTCGCGTGCACGCGCCGGCGACTGGGACACGTTTGCGGCGGGATACCCGCCGCGCGCTGCCGTGGACACCGAGCTCGCGTGCGATGCCGTGCAACTGCGCCGGCGGCAGGACGGCGATGCAGCGCTGGCGGGCGCCAAGCCATTGTGGTTCACCGGATCGTCCACGCCCGACGCCTGCGAACCGCTGTTTGCAGCGTTGATCGCGCAGAAGTCCATCACCGAGGGCGATCGCATTGCGCGCCTGCGCCTCGCCAGCGAAAGCGGCAACCAGCGGCTGGTGCGCGCGCTGGGCGATGGGCTGCCGGGTACGGCGCGCGTGAAGGCGGCCGATTTCGCGAACGTCGAGCGCGATCCCCAGCGCGCACTTGCGCGCGGCCAGTTCCAATGGAAGCGGCGCGGCGGAGAGGTGCTCGCGCTGTACGCGCTCGAGCGCGCGGCGCGCGCCGACGCGTCCGCCGCGCACAAGTCGTGGGTCAAGTGGCGCGACCGGCTGGGGTCGGAGGCGCGTGCCTACGGGAATGCGCGAATCGCCTTTCTCGGCGCTCGCCAGCTCGACTCCCAGGCTGACGCCTGGTATCGCGAGGCCGATGTCGCAAGGCAAAACGCCGACGAACGCGC
>JBDTJK010000208.1:0-5407 GCA_039935875.1 Casimicrobiaceae bacterium | reverse complement strand
ACGTGATCGACAAGACGGTGTTCGGGTTCACCACGGCTGCGGCGTTTGCCGACACGCTGCGGCGCGCAGCAGGCGATTCGAAGGATGCCGTGGTCATCATCAACGCCGATGCCAACGCGACCCACCAGTCGGTGATCCACGTGATGGAGGCGGCGCGCCTCGCGGGCCTCGTGCACATCACGTTTGCCACGCAGTCGACGCCTGGCGCGGGCGCCCCCGCGGCCAAGTGAACGCCTGACGCGCTGGTGCGCCGAGTGACGGCGGCAACTCGGCTTGTCGATGCGTGGTACCGGCCGCGTCTCATGGCGGCCATGCTGCCGCTGGTTCCGCTGTCCTGGTTGTACGGTGCCGTGGTTGCGCTGCGCCGGCGACTGTACCGCGCGGGATTGCTGAAGAGCCGCCGGGTGTCGCGTCCGGTGATCATCGTCGGCAACCTCACGGTCGGAGGCGGCGGCAAGACGCCGGCGACGCTGGCGCTCGCGCGCGCACTCGCAGCGCGCGGGGCGCGTCCGGGCATCGTCAGCCGCGGTTATGGAGGCGCTGCGCACGGGCCGACGCCGGTGCGCGCGGACGATGAGGCGGCGCGCGTCGGCGACGAGGCGGTGCTGCTGGCTACCGCCGGCTTCCCGGTTTTCGTCGGGCGCGATCGTGCCGGTGCCGCCGCGGCGCTGATCGCCGCCCACCCCGAATGCACGCTTATCATCTGCGACGACGGCCTGCAGCATCTCGCGCTCGCGCGCGACGCCGAGATCGTGATGGTCGATGCCACGCGCGGCTTCGGCAACGGCCATCTGCTGCCGGCGGGGCCGCTGCGCGAGCCGCGGGCGCGGCTCCTTTGCGCGGATGCCGTGGCGTGGCTTGGCGCCGATCCGCCGCCCACTGAAGGCGCGCGTGAAACGCGTGTCACGCACCGCGCGCTGCCATTTCGCCGCGTCGCCGACGACGCCGAGCTGGCCGATGCCGTTGCTGCATGGCAAGGACTGCACGTAGTCGCCATTGCCGGCATCGCCAATCCGCAGCGTTTCTTCGCTCTGCTCGGCACGCTCGGCGTGAATGCGACGACCGTCGCGCTCGACGATCATCACCGCTATGTGGCTGGCGATCTGCCGGCGCATGCGGACATCGTCTTGATGACGCAGAAGGACGCGGTAAAATGCAGGCGTTTCGTCGATGCGCGCTGCTACTATCTGCCGATCGAGGCGGTACTCGATCCGCGCCTGGTCGAGCGCGTCGCAACGTTGATTGGGAACGCGTGATGGACACCAAACTGCTTGAAATCCTCGTTTGCCCGGTGACCAAGGGTGCGCTGGTCTACGACCGCGCGCAGCAGGAACTGGTGTCGAAGTCCGCGCGCCTTGCGTATCCGATCCGCGATGGCATACCGGTGATGCTCGAAGACGAGGCACGCAAGCTCAGCCCCGAAGAATGCGAGTGACGCGGCGGCGGCCGCACGCCGCGCCTGCGCACCCCGTTCGCGCAGCAGCATGAACGAGTTCTGCGTGCTGATCCCGGCGCGCTACGCGTCGACGCGACTGCCCGGCAAGCCGCTCGCCGATCTTGGCGGGGTGCCGATGGTCGTGCGCGTCGCACACCGCGCGCAGCAAAGCGGCGCCGCGCGCGTGGTGATTGCCACCGACGATGCGCGCGTGGCGGCGGCAGCTGCGGCGCACGGCTGCGACGCCGTGCTCACGCGCGCCGACCATGCGACCGGCACCGATCGCCTTGCCGAGGCCGCGGCGCTGCTCGAGTTGCCCGGCGACCGCATCGTCGTCAATGTGCAGGGCGACGAGCCATTGCTTGAGCCGGCGCTGATCCGGCAGATGGCAGACACGCTTGCGGCCCACCCCGACGCGGCCATCGCGACCGCGTGTCATGCGTTGCAGGATGTCGCCGAGGCGTTCAATCCCAACGTCGTCAAGGTGGTGCGCGACGCGGCCGGCTACGCGATGTATTTCAGCCGCGCCACGATCCCGTGGGCACGCGATGCGTTCGCTTGCTCGCAGCGCGCGCTGCCGGCGGCCATGCCGCTATACCGCCACTACGGCCTTTACGCGTACCGCGTCGACTTCCTGCGCCGCTATCCGACGCTGGCGCCGGCGCCCATCGAAGTTCTGGAAGCGCTGGAACAGCTGCGTGCGCTGTGGCATGGTTACCGCATAATCGTTGACGTCACCGACGGCACGCCGGCACCGGGTGTCGACACGCCTGAAGACCTGGAGCGGGTCCGCCGTATCCTGGCGGCGACGTGACGCGCGATTCAACAGCGAGGCGCGAGGGAGCGACATGCGATTGATATTGCTGGGACCGCCGGGCGCGGGCAAGGGAACGCAAGCCACGTTCATCAAGGACGCCTACGGCATACCGCAGATCTCGACCGGCGACATGCTGCGCGCGGCAGTCAAGGCGGGCTCGCCGCTTGGACTTGCGGCGAAGCCGGTGATGGACAGAGGCGCGCTGGTGTCGGACGACATCATCGTCGGCCTCGTCAAGGAGCGCCTGTTGCAGACCGATTGCGTGGCAGGCTACCTGTTCGACGGGTTTCCGCGCACGCTGCCACAGGCGGACGCGATGAAGTCCGCAGTGGTGCGCCTCGACTACGTGATGGAAATCGAGGTGCCCGATGCGACGATCGTCGAGCGCATGAGCGGGCGCCGCGTGCACGTCGCCTCCGGACGTACCTATCACATCAAGTTCAATCCGCCGAGGGTGGCCGGCAAGGACGACGTCACCGGCGAGGACCTGATCCAGCGCGCCGATGATTGCGAACAGACGGTGCAGACGCGCCTCGCGGTGTATCACGCGCAGACCGAGCCGCTGATCGACTATTACCAGCAGTGGGCGGCCGATGGCGACCCGATGGCGCCGCGCTTTCGTCGCGTCAGCGGTCTAGGCAACGTCGAGTCGGTGCGCGAGGCGATCCTCGCAGCACTCGAACCCTAGGCTGCGGCAACGTGGCATTGCCCCTGGTCAGCATCGTGATCCGCAGCATGGCGCGCCCGTCGTTGCCGGCGGCACTCGCGTACGTGGGCGCGCAGACCTATGCGTCGCTCGACGTGGTGGTCGTCGCCGCATGCGGCGCGGCGCATCCTGCGTTGCCGCCGACCGCGGGACCGCATTCGCTGCGCCTTGTCGCGAGCCCGGTGACACTTTCGCGTCCCGAGGCCGCCAACGCAGGAATCGTTGCCGCGCGCGGGGACTGGATCACGTTCTTCGACGACGACGACGAGATCGATCCGACGCACGTCGCGGGATTGGCCGCGGTGACGCAACGCAGCAAGTGCGCCGTCATCTGTTCGCTGGCGCGGCAGCGGCTGGCCGACGGCAGCACGCACCAATGGGGGCAGCCATTTTCGCTGACCGAGCTCTACGTGCGCAACTTCCTGCACCTGTCGACGGTGTTGTTCTCACGCGTGATGCTCGACGCCGGGTGTCGTTTCGACGTGGCATTCGACATCATGCAGGACTGGGATTTCTTCCTGCAGATGTCGCAGCACACGCCATTTCATTCGACTGGGCTGCGCACGTTCCAGTGGAACGCCGATGCGGGAACCTCGGGCACCGGCGGCAACGCGAACAGCGATGTCGACAAGTTCGCCCGTTACCGCGACCGGATCTACGCCAAGTGGGGGCCGCAGCGCAACGCGCTGTACATGCGCATCGATCCGCTGCTGACCGCCGCGGGCGCCGCGATCGCAGCCGGCAACCTGCAGATCGCCCAGCAGCACTGCGAGGCGGTACTCGCGATCGCCCGCAACGAGCCCTTCGCGCTCGACATGCTGGCAATGCTGCTTGACCGCAGCGGGCGCCGCGAAGAGGC
Organism: Casimicrobiaceae bacterium; assembly: GCA_039935875.1. Lineage (GTDB taxonomy): Bacteria > Pseudomonadota > Gammaproteobacteria > Burkholderiales > Casimicrobiaceae > VBCG01. Next base: position 1,590 of record JBDTJK010000208.1, on the reverse strand, counting down.
CATTGCGATGGAATCGCTCGCAACGTCGGTGCAACCGTACGAGCCGAGATTTGTGTTCAACCTGGCGGCGCTCGTCCTCGGCCGCGGAGAGCCGGAGCGCGCAAGGCGTCTCGCCCAGCATGCGCTGGACCTCGATCCCGCCTATGCACCGGCACAGCAGATGCTGGCGACGCTCGGCTCCCGGTGAGCGCGCATGGCGTCAGCGTGATCGTGCGCAGCATGGCGCGAGCGACGCTGCCGCGTACGCTGGCGTCGATCGCCGCCCAGGACGTCGCGCTGGAAGTGCTGCTCGTTGCCGCGTCGGGCGCGGCACATCCACCACCCGCGTCGCACGTCGGCGCGCATCCGCTGCGGTTCATCGCGTCCACGCGGCGACTGGATCGTGGTGCCGCGGCGAACGCTGGCCTGGATGCGGCCCGCGGAGAATGGGTCACGTGGCTCGACGACGACGACCAATGGCTACCGGGCCATCTGCGTGGGTTGCTTGCTGCCGCTGCGACGCAGCCGTCGTGCGCCGTCGTGCATTCGTTGGCGCAGGTGCAAGTCGATGGCGAGGACAACCGCACGTTCGGACAGCCGATGGCGCCGAGCGAACTCTACGTGCGCAATTTCCTGCACGCGTCGGCGACGCTGGTGGCGCGCTCGCTGGTGGGCGCGGGATGCCGCTGCGACGAAGCGATGCAGTTGCACGAGGACTGGGACTGGTTCCTGCAGTGTGCGCAGCACACCCGTTTCCACTACGTGCACCAGCGTACGTTCGTGTGGAATGCCGGGATCGGCGAGTCCGGCGCTGGCAGCGGCCGCAACTTCGATGCGCGCAAGGTCGAGGAGGCGGCGGCGGTCGTCAGGCGCAAATGGGAACCTCTGCGGCAGCGGCTGTTCGCCGAGCTCGGGCCCGTGCTGCAGCGCATGCGCGCCGCGGCCGAACGCCGGGACTGGACCGCCGCCGGCGCGGAAATTGAAGTGGCTCTGGCCATCAACCCAAACGACCCGGTGGCACTGGCTGTGCGTTCCGCCGCCGAGCGCGCACAGGGAAACCTTGTTGCGGCGCAAGCGACTGCCGCGCTCGCGTCCATCGTGCGACCCTACGATGCGACGCTCGTCTACAATCTCGCACTGATCTGTCGCCAGCGCGGCGACGAAGTCAAGCTGGCCGGCTGCAAGCGGCGGCTGGCGCAGATGGCCGCGCAGGACCCGCGCGCAACCGCGCTGTGCGCTCAACTAGACGGAAACTGAACATGCCAGCCCGCAACGCTTTCTATGCCCAATCCGGCGGCGTGACCGCCGTGATCAACGCCAGTGCAGCCGGGGTCATTGAGACCGCGCGGCGCTTCCCGCGCCGCATCGGCAAGCTCTACGCGGGACGCGACGGCATCATCGGCGCGTTGACCGAGGACCTGATCGACACGTCGCGCGAAACCGCCACGTCGATCGCTGGACTGATGTACACCCCTGGCGGCGCGTTCGGCAGCTGCCGCTACAAGCTGCGCAGCTTCGACGAGTCGCGTGCGCAGTACGAGCGCCTGATCGAGGTGTTCCGTGCGCACGACATCGGCTACTTCTTCTACAACGGCGGCAACGATTCGGCGG
>JBDTJK010000207.1:0-3358 GCA_039935875.1 Casimicrobiaceae bacterium | reverse complement strand
GACGCCGCGCAATGGCGGCATTTCCAGCAGGTCGACGGCAACGATCGTCGACTGCGGCCCGATCTTCTGCGCCAGCACCTGGCTCCAGCTTCCCGGCGCGGCACCCAGGTCGACCACCCGCATGCCCGGGCGCAACAGCGCGTCCTTTTCCGCGATTTCCAGCAACTTGAATGCCGCGCGCGAGCGATAGCCTAAGCGCCTCGCCTCCTGCACCCAGTGGTCGTTGACGTGGTCATGCATCCACGCCTTGCTGAAGCTGTGCTTCTTGCCGCCGGGATTGAGCGTGTTGGGGGTTGCCGCTTTCTTGCTCATCCCGCGACCTTACACGAGGTCCTGCGCGGTAAACTTCGCCGCATGCCTGCACTCACTTCGATCGAACGCCGCGCGATGCGCGCGAAGGCCCATCACCTCGAGCCGGTGGTGTTCATCGGCCAGCATGGACTGACCCCTGCGGTACAGCACGAACTCGACCTGGCGCTGCGCGCGCACGAGCTGGTGAAGGTGCGGGTGCACAACGATTCCCGCGTCGAGCGGCAAACGCTTCTGGCGGCGATTTGCAGCGCACTCGATTGCGCGCCGGTGCAACACCTGGGCAAGCTCCTGATCGTGTATCGCGGCAATCCCGACAAGGCGAAAGCCGAGGTCAAAGCCCGCCACGAATCCAGGTCTGCGCGCAATTCGAAATCCGAACCGCGGCACGACGCCGCGAGCGACAAGCGACGCCGGCGCAATGCGCAAGGCGGCAAGGCCGGCAACACGACGCTGCCGTACTTCTCGCGACGCGGCGCCGGCCGCTTTGTCGCCGGCACCGCCGATGCTGACGCGGCCGGCGCCCCGCCGCGCACCCCGCCGTCCCATTCCGGCGCGAATCGTGACCACCGTCCGCCGCGCGCCGACCGCGGGGACGCGCGAGCGTCGCGCGACGATTCGCGCGCGCCTCGCGACCGCCGCGACGAGTCGCGAACACCCGGCGACTCGGGCGACTCACGCGACAACCAACGACCGCCACGTATTGCCGGCAGCGCCGCTACGCGCAATCCGCGTGGCGGCGACTCGCGCCCGCCGCGTGGCAAGCACGGCACCGGTGCCGGGGCGGCCGCACCCGGCAAGAAATTCGCGCCGCGCGGCGGACCGGCAGCGCACAAGGGTCCTGCAAGTGGCCGCTCGTACCCGGCGCCACGTTCTTCATTTGCGACGGCGGATGCGCAGTCGGCGCCGCACACCCCGCGTGGCAGCGGCAAGCCCGCCGCCAAGCGACCATCGTCCAAACGCAATCCGCGCAGTGGGGCGGGCAGCGCAGCTCCCGGTGGTACGTCCCCGGCGCCGCGCAATCCTCGTCGGCGAACCGGTGGATGACCTCGCGAATGCGGCGCCGCAGGCTGGTGGGTGCACAGCGCGCCACGGATCGCCGCGGCAGCAGGCGGAACACGCAGCTGCCGGCATGGTCGGATGTTACATTTTACATTTAGAATCAATTATTTACTCGATATAATCCACGCCAATCGAGTCGATCCGATCATACGATTGGGATTTCCGCCGGGCAGCCGTATATTGATGGTGCGATGCAACAAAACGCATCAACCGATACGGGAGAACCCGATGAAATCGAACCAACGCAAGCCGCATGTCGACGCCGTCTACGCCAACCTCGACACCACGCAAATGAGTGCCGCCGAACGTGATTCGGCGAGGCGTCAGTTGCGCAAAGCGGACTCGGTGGCGGAAGTCCTCGCCAACGGCCTCGCATTGCTGAGTGGACTGTTCACCGCCGGCCGCACGACCAAGCGCGCACAGCCACGCTGAGTGGCCCGACATCCGCGACAACCCACGTCGCGGATGGTCGGCGACGGGCATAGACCGGTCGGCGTCAGGCGTAGCGAACGCCGATCACTTCGTAGCTGCGCAAGCCGGCCGGCGCATTGACCTCCGCGACGTCGCCTTCGCTCTTGCCGATCAGTGCGCGTGCGATCGGTGAGTTGACCGACAGCTTGCCGAGCTTGATGTCGGACTCGTCGTCACCGACGATCTGGTAGGTCTGGCGTTCCCCGGACTCAGCGTCCGCGATCTCCACCGTCGCACCGAACACGACGCGCCCGTCCGCATCGACGGTCGCGGGATCGATGACCTGCGCGCCGGCGAGCTTGTGCTCGATCTCGGCGATGCGTCCTTCGATGAACCCCTGGCGTTCCTTGGCCGCGTCGTAGTCGGCATTCTCCGACAGGTCCCCGTGCGAGCGCGCTTCGGCGATCGCCGCGATCACCGCATGGCGTTCCACGCTCTTCAATCGCGTGAGTTCTGCCTTGAGGCGCTTCTCGCCTTCGACGGTCATTGGAATCTTGGTCATGGCTTCGATGCAAAAATGAAAGGGTCGCCGCGCGCCCGCATCGGCGAGCCGCAGCACATGGTACCCCGCGCGCTCAGTGCGTTGCCTGCGGCAGCCGCAGATGCAGTGACTGCAGCGCGTACGGCGCGAGGCTCTTCAGGTTGTGCATGCCAATCGCGACCGCGTGCGCGCCGGCGATCGTGGTGAACGTCGGCACCTGGTCGGTCAGCGACGCGCGGCGGATGTGGTAGCTGTCCTGGATTGCCGTGCGCTTTTCCTCGACGGTGTTGATGACCATCGCGATCTGGTCATTCTTCAGCAAGTCGACGATGTTGGGTCGCCCTTCGGCGACCTTGTTGACCGCGGTCACCGGGACGCCGGCGGCAGCCAGTGCAGCGGACGTGCCGCGCGTGGCGATCAGGTCGAAACCCAGTTCGACGAGCATCTGCGCAACCTCGGTTGCGCGTGGCTTGTCGGCATTCTTGACGCTGATGAACACGTTGCCCGACTCCGGCAGCTTGATGCCCGCGGCGAGCTGGCTCTTGATGAACGCCTCGCCGAACGAATCGCCGACACCCATCACTTCGCCCGTCGATTTCATCTCCGGCCCGAGGATCGTGTCGACACCGGGGAACTTGATGAAGGGAAACACCGCCTCCTTGACGGAGAAATAGGGGGGCAGCACTTCGCCGTCGATGCCCTGCGAGCGCAGCGACTGCCCGACCATGCAGCGCGCGGCGATCTTGGCCAGTGGGCGGCCGGTGGCCTTCGATACGAACGGCACGGTGCGCGACGCGCGCGGATTCACTTCCAGCACGTAGACGATGCCATTCTGGATCGCGAACTGCACGTTCATCAGGCCCACGACGTTGAGCGCTTTGGCCATCGCAACCGTCTGCAGCCGCATCTCCGCCTGCAATTCGGCGGACAGCGAGAACGGCGGCAGCGAGCACGCGGAGTCGCCCGAGTGCACGCCGGCCTGCTCGATGTGTTCCATGATGCCGCCGATGACGACGTCGGTGCCGTCGCACACGG
>JBDTJK010000206.1:0-2646 GCA_039935875.1 Casimicrobiaceae bacterium | reverse complement strand
GACCTCGATGCCTGCACGCGCTGCAACGCCTGCATCAAGGCCTGTCCGGAACACGCGATCGGCTTCGACTACCAGATCGACCTCGACCGCTGTCGCGACCATCGCGACTGCGTTGTCGCATGCGGTGAAGTGGGTGCCATCGATTTCGATCGCAAGGAGACCTTGCGCAGCGTCAAGTTCGACCTGGTCCTGGACCTGCAGCGCAAGCCGCAATTGTCGGGTTACGCGACGCCGCAAGGTTATTACGCGCCTGGCGCCGACGTTGTCGACCAGGCGCTCGCCGTCGCCGAACTCGCGACGGTCACCGGCGAATTCGAAAAGCCGCGCTATTTCGCCTACAAGGCGTCGATCTGTGCGCACGAACGTTCGCAAAAACAGGGTTGCAACGCCTGCATCGACGTCTGTTCGACGCGCGCCATTCGTGCCGACGGCGACCATGTATTGGTCGAACCGCATCTTTGCATGGGCTGCGGTGCCTGCTCGACCGTGTGTCCATCCGGTGCGATGAGCTACGCGTATCCATCGGTTCCCGATCTTGCGCGAACGTTGCGCACGCTGATCAACACCTATGTAAAGGCGGGTGGGCGCGATCCCTGCATCCTGCTGCATGCCGATGACGGTCGCGAGGCGATCGCGCAGGCGGCGCGCCACGGCCGCGGGCTTCCGGCAAACGTGATTCCGATGGAGGTACATCACATCGTGTCGGTCGGACTCGACGTCTGGCTGTCGGCGTTGGCATATGGTGCTGCACGTGTCGCGGTGCTGGCGACCGGCGACGAAGCGCCGCAGTATCGCGAGACGCTGCACAAGCAGATGGAGATTGGCGACATCATCGCCAATTCACTCGGTTACCAGGGAGAGCACTTTCGCGTCGTCGACGCTGACGCAGCGAAGTTCGACAGCGCTCTCTGGGATTGGCAGCCGGCGCTGGCGCCGCGTGTGGCAGCAACTTTTGCCGGCACCGCCGAAAAACGCACGACGCTGAGATTGGCGATCGAGCATCTCGCCGCGCATGCGCCCACGCCGCAGGCGCGCATTGCGCTGCCGCTGGGCGCACCGTTCGGCGCGATCGACGTCAATCGCGACGCCTGCACGATGTGCCTTGCGTGCGCGGGCAGCTGCCCGGTGGGTGCGCTGACCGACTCGCAGGAAGCGCCCCAACTGCGGTTTATCGAGACGCGCTGCGTGCAATGCGGAATTTGCGCGGTGACCTGCCCGGAGGCTGCGATCACGTTGCGCCCCGGACTCGGCCTCACGCCCGACATCAAGACATCGCGCCTGCTCAACGAAGCGGCGGTCGTGGGTTGCATTCGTTGCGGCAAGCCACTTGCCACGGAAAAAATGATCAACATCATGCTCGCCAAGCTCGCCAACCATTCGATGTACGCAGCTGCGGGCGCGCTCGACCGCCTGAAAATGTGCGCCGATTGCCGCGTGGTCGATCTCTACAAATCCGAACAAGGCGTCGACGTTGGTGGGCGCTGATCAAGCTGCCACGGCCGCCACGTCCCCAGTGGCCGTGCACCCCAACCTCGCGCCCGAGGATCGCGCGCGTGGCGAATTTTATGCGGTGCTGGCGCGACTTTTTGCGAGTGCACCCGACGCCGAACTTTTGCGGCTCATCGCGGTTGCGCCGGAGCTGCCGTCCGAGGAGTGCGACAGTGAGCTGCCCAGGGCCTGGAATCGACTGCGCGACGCGAGCAGCGTCATGGAGGCCGAAGCGGCCGACGACGAATACACGACGCTGTTCATTGGCGTGGGCCGCAGCGAAGTCGATTTACATGCGTCGCATTGGATAGGGGCCGCCAAAGCCGAAAAGCCGCTGGTCGCCGTGCGTGCGGACCTGGCGCGACTGGGGCTCGCGAGATTGACCGACGTCAATATCTACGAAGACCATCTGTCGGTTTTACTGGAGACGATGCGCGTGCTGATCCTGGGTGCACCCGGCCGAGTACCGGGAACAATCGCTGAACAGCAAGCATTTTTCGCCGCGCACATTACGCCTTGGGTTGATGAATGTTGCGACGCAATAAACGCTAAACCTGTTGCAAGCTATTACCGATGCGTAGCACAATTGTTGAAAAGCATGCTGACAATTGAACGTGACGCGTTCGCTATCCAATAAATAGAAATGACGAGTTCGTTTTTTGGAGGACGTATGCAAGATAAATCGCGTCGTGACGTCGGCACTCAGGAAGTACCGCCGGTCTCGCCATCACAAGCGTCGCCTTCCCCTGCGACTTCCCGTCGTCGTTTTCTGTTCGCGTTAGGCATGACCGGCGCCGGCGCGGCGGCGGCCAGCGCGGTGGCCATCACCACCGCGACCGCCCCCGGCGTCGCACCGGGCGATACCTGTGCATCGCGTGGCTATCAGGAAACCGACCACGTGCGTCGCTTCTACGCTACCGCACGTACTTGATCGACGACGTCCAGGAGTCGCCATGTTGCTGACGCGCAAATCCGAATCCGCACACTCCGCAGCGCCCCGCCTGCGCCGGCTTGCGGCGCCCGCCGCCACGTTCGACCGGCGTACGTTCCTCAAGCGCTCGGGCATGGTTGCCGGCGCAGGAGCGTTCGCGACGCAATTGCCGCTGGGCTCGATCGGCAAGGCGAAGGCCGCCGACGAGGCCAACGCGGTCAAGCGCG
>JBDTJK010000205.1:0-7419 GCA_039935875.1 Casimicrobiaceae bacterium | reverse complement strand
CGCTGGTTTCGATCGACGCGATGAAGTTCTATGAGGTGCAGAAGTTCCTCACCATCACCAACCACGGCTACATCGGCTTCATCGTCATGGCCAACAAGGCGGCGTTCGACAAGCTTCCCGCCGATTTCCGCACGGCACTGCTGGATGCGACACGCGATGCTCGCGATTGGGAGCGCACCGAAAGCAAGCGCGTCAACGACGAATTGCTGGTGAAGATGAAGACCAAAATGCAGGTGTTGGAGCTTTCGCCCGCGGGTCGCGAGCAGTTCATCGACCAGAGCCGGAAGTTGCACAGCCAGATCGCCAATCCGGAAACACGCGCGCTGCTCGATCGCGTATACGAGACCACGGCCAAGTACAAGTAAGGCGGTCGTCGTGGCGATGTGGATCGATGCGCTTGACCGGGCGCTGGCGCGGGCCGAAGACATACTGCTTGGCGCGGCGATCGCTGTCGGCACGCTGCTGACTTGCACGCAGGTCGTGCTGAGATACGTGTTTTCATCGGGCATCGACTGGTCCGAGGAAGTGACGATCTACGCCGCTGTGTGGGCGGCATTCATCGGGGCCGCCGCAGGACTGCGCCTGAAGAGTCACCTGATCGTAGACGCGTTGGTGATGTGGGCGCCGCCCAGGCTGTCGGCCATGATCGCTCGGGGAGGCCTCGGTGTCACGCTGCTGTTCGGCTGCGCCTTCGCCTGGTATTCCGGTTCGCTGGTGGCGCGCACGCAGCAATTGGGTCAGCTGACGCCCGCGCTGCAGATACCGATGTGGATCGTGTACCTGGTGATGCCACTCGCCGGTACGCTGCTCGCGTTGCGTGCGCTGCTGCTTCTGTCGGGCCGCGATTCATCGCCGCGCGCGCCGGCGCAGCCCTAGGACGTCATGCTCGCTTTTGCGTTCCTGCTGCTGTTCGCCGTGCTAGCGCTTGCAACGCCGATTTTCGTTGCGCTGCCGGCGACGGTGATGGCCGTGCTTGGCCTGCACACCGACGTGCCGCTCGAGATCGTGCCGCAGCGCATGTGGGCGGGGATCGACAGTTTCACGCTGATGGCCATACCGTTCTTCCTGCTTTCGGCGGAACTGATGCGCGTCGGTGGCCTGTCCGAACGCCTCATCGCGTTGGCGCGGGCGTTGGTTGGCTTCCTGCCAGGGGGCCTTGCAATGTCGGGCGTTCTCGCCTGCATGTTCTTCGCCTGCATATCGGGATCGAGCCCGGCCACCGTCGCCGCGGTAGGAGGGATCATGATTCCCGGGCTGGTGAAATCGGGATACAGCTTGCGCTTTGCCACCGGCCTCTTCACCGTTGCCGGCTCGCTCGGCATCCTGATACCCCCTAGCATCACGTTCATCATCTACGGTGCGGTGACTGGTGCGTCGATCGGCGCGTTGTTCCTTGCCGGCGTCATTCCCGGGCTGGTGATCGGCGGCCTGCTGATGGGCTATTGCGCGATCCATTCGATCAAGGCCAAGATTCCGCGCGATCCGATGCCTGATGCCAGGCAATTCGTGAAGGCAGTTCGCGAGTCAGTCTGGTGCCTCGGATTGCCGGTGGTGATCCTCGGCGGCATCTACGGCGGAATCTTCACCGCGACCGAAGCGGCAGCCGTTTCGGTCATCTACGCGTTCGTCGTCGGTTACTTCGTTTACGGCCAGCTTCGCCTGCGCGATCTGGGGCCGATCCTGCGCAACACCGGACTGACGACAGCGGCACTGTTGCTGGTGATCGCAGGCGCGTCGGCATTCTCGTGGCTGCTCGCGAGCCAGGAAATTCCGCAGAAGCTCGCGGCGACGGTGCTGTCGCTGTCGCACGAGCGATGGGCGATACTGCTGCTGTTCAACGTCATCCTGCTGGTCGCCGGCTGCTTCCTCGAAAGCGCATCGGCGGTGGTCATATTCATGCCGCTGATGCTGCCGATCGCGCAGCAGGTCGGCATCGACCCGATTCACCTTGGCGTGATTTTCGTCGTCAACATGGAAATCGGCATGGTGACGCCACCGGTCGGGTTGAACCTGATGGTGGCCAAGATGATCACCAACCAGAGCTTCAGTGCAGTGACGCGCTCGGTGATCCCGTTCATGGGGCTGATGCTGATCGGCCTCGTGCTCATCACCTACGTGCCGGTATTCAGCACGCTTTTGCCATCGCTACTGTCGCATCAGTAAATTGATGGTTGCGTGGCGGCACCCGCGCTAAGCGTCGCCGGGCGGCGTGCCCGATTCTGGAAACGCTTCCGCCATGATCCGCTGGCATTCCTCGTCCAGCGCGCGATGTTCTGCGCGAAGGGCATTTGCCCGATCGTGCAGCTCCTGGGTCGCCGCCGGTTCCAGTCCCAGAACTGCGCCGGTGTCGCGCGCTGTCACATCGAAAAACGCGGCAGTCATTTCCCAGAATTTCCGCCGCTCGAGTTTCGCCAGTTCGTGATACCGGTCTTGGAGCTGTTCGATTTTGGTCATTTTTTCCTCCTGATGCGGCACGCGAATGGGTGCACGCCTTAGCATAGCGGAAAATCTGCGACCCAATCACTGCGCTGTGGTGCGCACCCTCGCGACTCTGCCGACAAGCCACAGCGCGAAGGCTTGCCCGCACAATTAGTCGTTGCCTGTCGAGGTGGACATTGGTCGCCGAGCGGCGACGGCAAAACGTGTGGCCCGCACCGGCCGACATCGTCTCACAGCGTATGGTGGAATCCTTGCGCTGCCTCGTGATCCCGATCCGTAAAACCTGAACAAGGCAGGATTTGGCACATCGGGCGCAGCCGTTTATCCTGTGGCAAATGGCGATTCGGATGTCGCAATGCAGCTGGCCGGAGACCGGCAACCGGCGTGCAGCGATGCGCTGACCCGAACACGCGCCCGCAGATGCATCACACCCTCCACGAAAGGGATCAAGCAATGACCGCTGCTCGAAAATTTGTCTGGTATGACGTGATGACGACGGACGTCCGCGCCGCGGAGGAGTTCTACCACAAAGTGGTCGGGTGGAGCGCGAAAGATTCCGGCATGATTGATCGTTCCTATACGATTTTTTCGGCCGGTGACGTGTCGGTGGGCGGCCTGATGCCCCTGACCGACGAAGCGCGCGGGATGGGGATCCCGCCATGCTGGACGGGATATGTGGGCGTGGACGACGTCGACGCGTTTGCGACACGTGTCAAGCAGGCGGGCGGGACAATCCACCGTCCGCCGGAAGATATACCAGGCGTCGGGCGCTTTGCGGTAGTCGCCGATCCGCAGGGCGCTGCGTTCATCCTGTTCAAGGGCGCGGGCGATGCGCCACCCGGCGCGATCGCGCCCGGCACTGCGGGACACATCGGTTGGCACGAGTTGTACGCAGGCAGCCTGCAAGGTGCCTGGGAGTTCTACTCGACACTCTTCGGATGGACCAAGGCCGAGGCGATCGACATGGGGGCGATGGGTCCCTACCAGCTGTTCGCCGCAGGTGCCGAGCCGATCGGTGGCATGATGACCAAGCCTGCGGAAATCCCTCATCCCTGCTGGCTGTACTACTTCAACGTCGACGCGATCGACGCCGCGGCCGAACGCGTGAAGACCAATGGCGGAACCGTGGTCAACGGTCCGCACGAGGTGCCCGGTCCCATGTACATCGTGCAGTGCATGGATCCACAGCGTGCGATGTTCGCGATGGTGGCGCCGAAGCGCTAGGAGCCGTGCCGCGTCGAGGGTCACCTCGCCATCACGGTACGCGCGCGCCAAAACGTCATTTGCACGCTGGCATCCGCCACGCCAGCGTCAACCCGCGACGCGCACCGCGACGAAAATGAAGGCCGCACCGACGCAGGTCAGCGCGATGAGCCTGCCCGCGGCCGCGGGGCCGGCCTGCGAGTGCGCTTCGGGCAGGATGTCGGCCGCGGCAATGTAGAGGAGGAAGCCGGCAAAGAAGCCGAGGTACAGCATCAGCACCATCGGCGGAACCGAAAAGGCGAGTGTCGACGCAGCGCCCAGCACGGGAGCGATCGCGTCGAGCAACAGCATCCACGACGAGCGCTGCCGCGTATTGCGATGCGCGAGCATCAGGCTGACCGTGTTGAGGCCGTCGCAGAAGTCGTGCGCGATCACCGCGATGGCGACCGCGACGCCCACGGCCTGCGAGACCTGGAACGCGAGGCCGATACCCACGCCATCCATGAAGCTGTGACCGGCAAGCGCCAGCGCCGAAAGCACGCCGACGCGCGGGTGATGATGGGTTGCATAGTCGGCTTCGTGGCCGTGATGCAGCAGCACGAATTTCTCGAGGCCATGGAACAGCAGGAACCCGGCGACGAGCGCAATCATGCCCCCGATCGGATCGACGTCGATGTCGCGCGCGATCTCGAAGATTTGCGGCAGGATGTCGAAGCTGACGACGCCCAGCAGCACCCCCGCGGTGAAACCCAGGATCAGGTGAATGCGCTTGTGAAAGCGCAGTGCGAACAAGCCGCCACCGAGTGTCGACAGGAAGGCGGCCAGCGAAAGGAGGATGGCGGACATCGAAACGCAACCTACACGAAAGCCGGCGGTTAGAAAACCGCCATGAGCGCGCGAGGGTACAGATCGCGGTGATTGTTCTCGAGCAACGCTGGTGCGTCGACGCGAGCCGGGGAGAATCCGCGAGTACGCACCACTCGCGAAATCCGGTCAATCGTTGGGCGCGCTCGAGCTGCCCATGATCCGGCGATAGACGTTGCGGTCGATCCGGTAACAAGGACATGCGCAGCGCTCGAGACCGCGGCGGTTCAGCACCATGACGTCGCCGCGCTTGTAGGTAAGCACCCGTTTGCTCTGCAATGCGCTGGCTGCGGCGCTAACGCTTGCGCGCCGCACGCCAAGCATCCACGCGAGGAACATGTGCGTGATGTGGAAGCAGTTCGAATGCGCACGGTCCTGCGTCATCAGCAGCCAGCGCGCGAGCCGTGCTTCCACGACGTGAAAACGCGCACAGGTGGCGGACTGGGCAAGCTGGGTCATCAGCACGTAGAGATAGCGGTTGAGGTGCTGCTGGAACGGAAGGTTGCGCGCGTGCTCGCGCCGAAATGCCGCAGCACTCATCCGCAACGCCGGGCCGCTGCCCTGCACCAGCGCGTTCAGTGGCGACGCATCCACGCCAAGCGCCAGCGACACGCCATGCACACCCTCGCTGCCCACCAGCCCCATCTCCAGCGATGACTCCCCGTCGGCGGGAGCGATCAGCGAAATGAAGCTGTCGACAGGGAAGTAGACGTGGCGAATGCGCACTTCGGGGCCACCGAGCGGGGTGCCGAATTCCAGCTGCACCGGTTCGCAATTCGCGAGCACCTGCGCACGCATTGCACGAGGCAATCCCGCAATCAGGCTGTTGGTGGCGGGAACGCGGTCTACCGAGGGCATTGCCGATACCCGTCCGGGCGGGCCACACGTGGAATGCAGCGCAGCATGGGGGCTGCGTCCCTGAAATCAGGCGCCATCAACGGACGTGGGAGTTGGGTGAACGCGGGGATTCGATTCGGCTCGAAGAGTACAGCCGGCGTGCGCGCGCACCAAATGGGTACGTTGGCGTACGGATTTGTCGCCGGACCCGGCGTGCCCGGACGCTAGCGCACCGTCGCGCGCTTTGTTGCCGGGCGCCGCTGCATCATCGTGTCCTGATACAGCGCGCGGTCGGACGCATAGCAGGTGCAGGCGAGCACCTCCAGCGCGCGCCGGTTGAGGATCGTCATCCGGCCACGTTTGTACTCGATGAGTCCGCGCGACTGCAGCGCAAGGGCCGCGTCGCTGACACTGGCTCGGCGCACGCCGAGCATCCAGGCGAGGAAGGCGTGGGTTATCTGGAAGCTGTCGGCGTGGGCACGGTCCTGGGTCATCAGCAGCCAGCGTGCGAGGCGCGCTTCGACGCGATGAAAGCGCATGCACGCGCCAGTTTGTGCGAACTGGCTCATCAATACGTGCACGTAGCGGCCCAATGCCTTCTGCAATTCCGGAGTGCGTGCATGTTCGCGCCTGAAGGCGGCAGCGCTCATGCGCAAAGCGGAGCCCGTACCTTGCACCAGGGCATGGAATGGGAACACATCGACGCCGAGCGCGAGCGACACGCCGTGCATGCCTTCGTTGCCGACAAGGCCGACTTCAAGCGCGTCGGGAATGCGGGATGGCGTCACCAGCGAGATGAAGCCTTCCAGGGGAAAATGAACATGGCGAATGCGCGCACCAGGATCGCCCATGTTCGTCGCGAACGTAAGGTCGACTTCGTCGCAGTTGCCAAGGATGCGCAGGCGAGCGTTGTGCGGCAGCATGGCGATCAATTGATTGACCGCAAGCCCGCGCGATAGCATGGACATGGGTTTCTCCTTCGTTGTTGGGTAGAACCCAACACGCGGCACAAGGAGATGGGTCGTGCTTCCCGATGTCGAATGCTGCAAACAAGGTGCAACCGTCGCCGATGCGGCGGTCGCGATTGTTGCGTTTGCTGCACTACTTATACAGTAATGTCCTGCGCCGAGGGTGTTCATCACCGGCCGCGAAAGCGCGGCTCATGCGCCCTTGTAGGCGAGCGGCCTACCGACCCGGGCAAAACGGCCGACAGCGAGCAGCGCCGCGGTGCCCGACAATGCGCTGTGAATGCCACACCCGCATTGCAGCGCAAAGCTACGGTCGCCGCCGTCGGTGCCGCGCAATCCGCGCCGATGCTGGTGCCCGGGCGGACCTGCTGGCGGCTCGAGCACGCCGATCGCTTGTCATTCCTGGTTGATGGCGACGACTATTTCCGTGCGGTGCGCAGTGTCATCGCCTCCGCGCGTCACTCGATCTTCATCCTTGGCTGGGACTTCGACAGCCGCATGCGTCTTGTTCCAGGTGGCGCCGGTGACGGTTTTCCGGAGCCGCTCAGCGAATTCCTCGACGCCGTGGTCGGCAGCCGACCCGCGCTCCACGCGTATGTGCTGGCCTGGGATTTCGCGATGCTCTACACGTTTGAACGCGAGTGGTTGCCGGCTTACCAGTTCGGACGCAACACTCCACGCGTGGCGTTTCGCCTCGACAACCGGCATCCGCTGGGCGCCTGCCACCACCAGAAAGTCGTTGTCGTCGACGATGAAATTGCGTTGCTCGGGGGATTCGACCTGACGCGCTGCCGCTGGGATACGTCCGCTCACGGCGGCGTTGCGCCGCTGCGCAATGACGCGGCTGGCAATGCCTACGGTCCGTTTCACGACATCGGCGCAATGGTCAGTGGATCTTGCGCTCGCGCATTGGGCGACCTCGCGCGAGATCGCTGGACGCGCGCGGCAGGCTCGCCACCCCTTGTATCGCCGGCAAACGCAGATCCGGGCCGCTGGCCAGCCAATGTGCCGGTGGACCTGACGGATGTGGCGGTCGGCATCGTGCGTACCGAGCCCGTGTTCGCAGCATCGGCAGGGGTGACCGAAGTGCGCGCGATGTACCAGTCCG
>JBDTJK010000204.1:0-2913 GCA_039935875.1 Casimicrobiaceae bacterium | reverse complement strand
CGCGCGGCCCCGAACATCGCGCCGATCCGGCGGGCGATGCCGCGGATGGCACGCCATAGCCGCGGCAACAGCACGATCGACAGCACGACCAATAGCGCAACCACGACGATCGCCG
This sequence comes from Casimicrobiaceae bacterium, assembly GCA_039935875.1. Taxonomy (GTDB): domain Bacteria; phylum Pseudomonadota; class Gammaproteobacteria; order Burkholderiales; family Casimicrobiaceae; genus VBCG01. The sequence continues at coordinate 2,798 of JBDTJK010000204.1, read as the reverse complement.
CAAGCGGGTGTGCGAACGCGAGCCAGACCAGCGTCACCACCGAAAGGTCTTCGGCAAACGATGCCGACCAGTTCGAGAACGGCTCCGGCGACGTGTTGATCAATACGCGCGCGCCGGATTTGGTCAGGTGGCTGCCGGCTGCAAGCGATCCGCCGAGAATCGCCGCAGCCAGCGTGGTCGCCGGCGCGGCATCGCCGAACACGCTGGCTGCCAGTGCGGCGCCTGCCGGAATGCGCACGAACGTGTGCACGAAATCCCACGCCGAATCGACACCGGGAATCTTGTCGGCGAAGAATTCCGCCGCAAGCATGAAACCCGATGCTGCGATCACGTATGGATGGGCGAGTGCCGTCAGCCCGCCGGGCAGCGCAATCCATCCGCCATAGCCCAGTGCGCCGACGATGAACAGCACCGCATATAGCCGCACACCGCTGGCGAAGCCGAGCGTGGCCGCCAGCGCGGCGAGCTGCCAGGTATTGAAAGTGTCGAGTGGATGCATGTCGCCTCAGCGTTCTTTGCGCGCAGGTGGCACAAGCTTTGCTGCCCACGCCGGCGTGCGCTTTTCGAGGAATGCGGCGACGCCTTCGTGCCCTTCGGCAGAAGCGCGCACATTGGCGATTCGCTGCGCGGTATCGGCGATCAGTGCAGCGTCGATCGGCGCATTCGCCACCATGCGCAATAGATCCTTGGCCGCCGCCTGCGCACAGGGTCCGGCGCGCAGCAGCGCATCGACGACAGCGGCCACGCGGGCATCGAGCGCGTCCTCCGCCACGACTTCGTGCAGCAATCCGATGCGTCGAGCCTCGTCTGCGCCGAAGCGCTCGCCGCTCAGAAAATAGCGTTGCGCGGCGCGCGCGCCGATCGCGCGAACGACGTATGGGCTGATGGTCGCAGGGATCAGGCCAAGGCGCACCTCCGACAGCGCGAACGTTGCGCGTGGCGTGCCGATTGCAATGTCGCAACAGGCGACCAGGCCGACGCCGCCACCGAATGCCGCGCCATGCACACGCGCGATCACCGGCTTCGTCAGTGTGGCCAGCGCTTCGAGCATCGCAGCCAGCGCCTTGGCATCGACGAGGTTCTCCGTCTGGTTGTATTGCGCCATGCGCCGCATCCAGCCGAGGTCGGCGCCGGCGCAAAAGCTCGCACCCTGGCCCGCAAGCACGACGACGCGCACGTCCGCATCGGTATCCAGCGTGCGCAATGCACCGGTCAGTTCCGCGATCGTCGCGTCGTCGAATGCGTTGTGCACGTCGGGGCGTGCCAGCGCGAGATGCGCGACGCCCACTTCGACGCGAAGGTCGAGCGTGCTGGCGGTTCCCGGTAGCGTAGGCATCGCGCGCTTCCCGCTCACATGCGGAACACGCCGAAGCGCGTCGCCACCGGTGGCTTGTTGTGTGCTGCGGACAACGCAAGCGACAGCACGCGCCGCGTATCGGCGGGATCGATGATGCCGTCGTCCCACAGGCGCGCGCTCGCATAGTACGGATGGCCTTCGCGTTCGTATTGCTCGCGGATCGGCTCGCGGAACGCCTTTTCATCGTCTGCGCTCCAGCTACCGCCCTTGGCCTCGATGCCGTCGCGGCGCACCGTGGCCAGCACGGTGGCGGCCTGCTCGCCACCCATCACCGAGATGCGCGCATTGGGCCACATCCACAGGAAACGCGGATTGAACGCGCGTCCGCACATCCCGTAGTTGCCGGCACCGTAGCTGCCGCCGATGATCACCGTTAACTTCGGCACGCTGGCGCAGGACACCGCCATCACCATCTTCGCACCGTCCTTGGCGATGCCGCCGGCCTCGTATTTCTGGCCGACCATGAAGCCGGTGATGTTCTGCAGGAATACGAGTGGCGTACCGCGCTGCGCGCACAGCTCGATGAAATGCGTGCCCTTTTGCGCCGACTCCGAATACAGCACGCCGTTGTTGGCAACGATTCCGACCGGATAACCGTTGATGCGCGCGAAGCCAGTGACCAGCGTCGCGCCGTAGCGCGACTTGAACTCGTCGAGCTCGCTGCCGTCGACGATGCGCGCGATCACTTCGCGCACATCGTACGGCTTGCGGATGTCGGCGTTGATCACGCCGTGGATTTCATCGCCTGCGTAGCGCGGCTCGCGCGGCCTCGCGAGCTCGGCGTCGACATGCTTGCGGCGGTTGAGGTTGCCGACGATCCGCCGCGCGATCGCCAGCGCATGCGCGTCGTCACGCGCCAGGTGGTCCGCGACACCCGAGATTCGCGTGTGCACATCGCCGCCACCGAGCGCCTCGGCGCTGACAACTTCACCGGTCGCGGCCTTTACCAGCGGCGGACCGGCGAGGAAGATCGTTCCCTGTTCGCGCACGATGATCGACTCGTCGGCCATCGCCGGCACATAGGCGCCTCCGGCGGTGCACGAGCCCATGACCACGGCGATCTGCGGCACACCTTCGGCCGACAGCGTCGCCTGATTGTAGAAAATTCGCCCGAAATGGTCGCGATCGGGAAACACGTCGGTCTGGTTGGGCAGGTTCGCACCGCCGGAATCGACCAGGTAGATGCACGGCAGCGCGTTGTCGCGCGCGATCTCCTGCGCACGCAAGTGCTTCTTCACCGTCATCGGGTAATAGGTTCCACCCTTGACCGTCGCATCGTTGCACACGACCACGCATTCGAGTCCGGCGACACGGCCGATGCCGGTGATGATTCCGGCGGCGTTGATCGTGTCGTCGTACATGCCGTAGGCGGCGAACGCAGAGAACTCGAGGAACGGGCTGCCGGGATCGAGCAGCGTGCGTACGCGCTCGCGTGGCAGCA
>JBDTJK010000203.1:0-4924 GCA_039935875.1 Casimicrobiaceae bacterium | reverse complement strand
AAGCTGCGCGTGCACATGCGCAGCGAGCTCGCGGAGCTGCACGCACGGCTCGCTTCGACGTTCATCTACGTCACGCACGACCAGATCGAGGCGATGACGATGTCGGATCGCGTGGCGATGATGGACGCGGGGAGCATCCTGCAGCTGGGAACGCCATCGGAGCTCTACGCCCGGCCGGCGAACCTCAAGGTCGCGCAATTCATCGGCAGCCCCGCGATCAACGTGTTGCCGGGCGAGGTCGCCGACGGCGACGGCATCGTCGTCGCGGGGAACACCATTCCCGTCGCCACCGGCCTCCCGGCGCGCAGCCGCGTCAGCGTCGGACTGCGTCCCGAGTCGATCACACCGCGGGCGCAGGTGATCGCTGGCGAAGTGTCGTTGCGCGCGCGCCTGCGCCGCGTCGAGAACCTGGGCGCCGAGCTCATCCTCCACTGCGCTGTCGAAGGTCTCGACGACGCGGTCGTCACGTGCCGCGTTCCCGCCGATCACGACACCCCCGTCGACGGCGCACTCGTGCTCGGCTTCCAGCCGCGCGCCTGCCATGTCTTCGATGCCGAAGGAAATCGTGTGATCGATCGCGCGTCACCGCGGAGCGTGCGTTGACGGCCGTCGCGCTGCAATCGTTGCCCCGCGCTGCGCGCCAGCGCGAGTGGCGCGAGAAACTCGCAGGGATGGGCCTTGCCTTTCCCGCGACGCTGCTGCTGGTGTTGACCAGCCTCGCGCCGCTGGTCGTGCTGGTCGTGATGTCGTTTACCGACTACGACCTCGGCAACCTGGGCTTCAAGTTCATCGGCCTCGGCAACTTCGGCAAGGTGCTGGGCGACGCTGTGTTCCGCCGCTCGCTGTGGAATACGTTCATCTACGTGGCGATCGTCCTGCCGCTGTCGGTGGGGCTCGGTCTCGTGGTCGCGCTCCTGGTGCATGGCCGCAAGCGCACGCGCGGTTTTTACGAGATCATCTACTTCCTCCCGGTGACCTCGACGCTGATCGCGATGGCCACCGTCTGGTCATTCCTGCTGCACCCCAAACTCGGTCCGGTCAACGCGCTGCTCGGCCTTGTCGGCATCGCGCCACGGGCTTTCCTATCCGATCCGGCGCTGGCGCTGCCGACGCTTGCCGTCATCGGGATCTGGCACCTGGTCGGCTTCAACATGGTGCTGTTCCTGGCAGGGCTCACGTCCATCCCGACGGATCTGTACGATGCTGCCGGGATCGATGGTTGCGCCAATCCCGTCGATCGTTTCCTGACGATCACCTGGCCACTGCTCGGACCGACGACGATGTTCGTGCTCATCACCACGTCGATCACGGCATTCAAGGTGTTCGACACCGTCGCGGTGATGACGCATGGCGGCCCGATGGGATCGTCGGAAGTGCTGCTGTACTCGATCTATCTCGAGGGCTTCCAGTACTTCCACACTGCGTATGCCTCCGCACTGACGGTGATATTCCTGGCATTCGTGCTGGTGTTCTCGGTCATCCAGACTTTCGTGCTCGAGCGCCGCACGCACTACGGATGAGCGCAATGCGACGCGTGATTTCGCTGGTGCTGGTGCACGGCTTCCTGCTCAGCGGAGCGGCGTTCGTGCTGATGCCGTTCGTGTGGATGCTGGTCACATCGCTGAAACCGCCCGATGAAATTTTCTCCGCGACGCTGCGCCTGTGGCCGCATCACTTCAGCGCCGTCGAGAACTACCGGCTCGCGCTGACGTCGGCGCCGCTGCTGCGCTTTGCGCTCAATGGCCTCATCGTGTGTGCCGGCGTCCTCCTGGTTCAGCTGCTGGTCGCGATCCCTTGCGCCTACGCGCTCGCCAAGCTGCGCTTCCCCGGACGCAACCTGCTGTTCGTACTGACACTGCTGGCCTTGGCAATCCCGGTGCAGGTTCCCGCGTTGCCGCTGTACATCGCGCTGGCGAAGATAGGGCTGCTCAACACCTACTTTTCGCTGATGCTGCCGTTCTTCCTGTCGGTCTTCGCGATCTTCCTGCTGCGCCAGTTCTTCAAGGGCTTTCCCGACGACATCATCCACGCGGCGCGCCTCGACGGCATGAGCGAGTTCGAGATCGTCTGGCGGATCGTCGCGCCGAGCGCGTGGCCCGCGATCGCGGCATTCGCGGTGTTTTCGTTCGTCGCCCACTGGAACGACCTGTACTGGCCGCTGATCGTGATTTCCGACGCCAACCTGGCAACACCGCCGCTTGGCATGCTGTTCTTCGCCGACGCCGAGACGGGTTCCAACTACGGCGCGCTCACCGCTGCCGCGACGATCCTGACGGCACCGTTGGTCATCGCCTTCCTGCTCGCGCGTCGCCAGTTCATCGCCGGCATCACGATGACCGGCGTAAAGTAACGGAACCATGGACATGTTCGATCGTGGCAGGCGGCAGTTCGCCAAGGCAATGACCCTCGGTGCCTGCGGATTCTTGGGCGTGCTGCTGGAGGGCTGCACCGGCGGTCCGTTCGGCATCGTTGGCGCGGCAGGTCCGCCTGCCGCTGCACCGGACGTGCGCGTCGGCGACCGCTGGGTCTATCACGTCGTCGACGGCTTCCGGATGCCCGTCGAGTGGGATGAGACGCACGAAGTGACGGCCGTCGGCACCAATGGCATCAGCGTGCGCGTCACTTGCAAGGGACCGACACTGGACCTCACCCGCACCGAGCTATGGTCAGCGCCGGGAATCGTCCGTGAGGGCGCGGCGGTGGACGTCGAGACCCGACGCTACGCGACGCCGCTGCAGCGCTACCGCTTTCCGCTGACACCGGGAATGACCTGGTCGCAGTTCGTCGACAACTACAACGAGAACACCCGGAAAAGCGGCCAGTTCAACTACTACGCGCGTGTCGGCGGATGGAAGTCGATCAGCGTTCCCGCAGGCACGTTCGACGCGATATTCGTCAACGTGCTGATGCGCATGGATGACGAGGAATTCTGGCGCTGGCCGACCGATTGCAACTACGCGCTGTGGTACGCGCCAGCGGTCGGCGCGATGGTGCGCGAGAAAAAAGAAGCGCAGTACTTCGAAAAAGGCGGGATCGACGCGGTGGCGATCCGCGCGCAGCACTCGCACATCGAGCTGATTTCGTATTCGCGCAAGCGCTAGCGCGGGTCAGGCGTCGCGACGCTGGCAGCGGAAATGCGCAGCGCCAGGAATCCACTGCGCGACGGCGGGCTGCGCGTCAGGGCGCCATCGGGGTGTGGGTGTTTTCCAGCATTCCCAGACCTTCGACGATTGCGACCGTCAGCGCGCCCTGGTTCAGCGTATAGAAATGCAGGCCGGGCGCCCCGCGCTCGAGCAACCGGGCGCACAGCGCGGTGACGACGTCGATGCCGAATGCGCGGATCGACGCCGCATCGTCGCCGAAGCCATCCAGCCGGCGGCGGATCCAGCGCGGGATTTCCGCCCCGCAATTGTCGGAAAACCGCGCGAGGCCGGCCGCGCTGGCGATCGGCATGATGCCGGGGACGATCGGCACGCCGATACCCGCTGCGCGCGCCTCGCCGACGAAGTGCCAATAGGCCTCGTCGTTGAAGAAATACTGGGTGATCGCCGAATCTGCGCCGGCATCCACCTTGCGCTTGAAATTGACGAGGTCATCGCGCGGCGAACGCGCTTGCGGATGCGTTTCCGGGTAGGCTGCGACGTCGATGTGGAAGCGGTCACCCATCTCTGCGCGAATGAAGCTGACCAGCTCGTTGGCATAGCGGAATTCGCCGGCATCGGCATTGCCGGACGGTGCATCACCCCGCAGTGCAACGAGGTGATCGACATCGTGTGCGCGGTATTGCTCGAGCACCGCACGGATGTTGTCGCGCGTCGAGCCGATGCACGAGATATGTGGCGCGGCGACAAAGCCGTCGGCGCGGAAGGCAAGCACGGTTTCCAGCGTGCCTTCGCGGGTCGAGCCACCGGCGCCGAACGTCACCGAGCAATAGCCAGGCGCCAACGCGCGCAGGCTGGCCCGCACTGCAGCCAGCTTGCGCGCACCCTCGGGTGTGCGCGGCGGAAAGAATTCGAGGCTCAGCGGGCGCTTCGGCAGTGCCGCCGCGACAGCACCGCTGTTCATCGCTGCTTGAGCAGGATCGAGCTCAGGATCCACGAGATGATGCTGTAGAAGATCGCGCCGAAAACCGCAGCGAAGAAGCCGCTGACGTGAAAGCCGTCGACCCAGTGCGCGACGGCCCAGAACAGGAAACCGTTGATGACGAAAATGAACAGGCCCAGCGTCAGCAGCGTCACCGGCAGCGTCAGCAGCACCAGCAGCGGCCGGATCAGCGTGTTGATAAGGCCCAGCACCAGCGCCGCAATCACCGCCGCCATCGGGTCGTCGATGCGGACCCACGGGAACACATACGGCAACACGAACAGCGCGATCGAGTTGATGATCCAGGCAAGTATCAGGCGCACGGTGGTTTCCTGTTGGAGGTTGGGCGCGACGACCGGCCGGCGGGTCGCTCAGTAGCGGTAGCTATCGCCCTTGAACGGACCGTCGATGTCGACGCCGAGGTATCCGGCCTGCGACGGCGACAGCCGAGTCAATTGCGCGCCGAGCTTGGTGAGTTGCAGCCGTGCGACCTTTTCATCGAGGTGCTTCGGCAGCACGTAGACACCTACCGGGTATTTCTTGGCGCCAGCCTGCGCGTCGGACCAGAGTTCGACCTGCGCCAGCACCTGGTTGGCAAACGACGAGCTCATCACGTACGACGGGTGTCCGGTGCCGCAACCGAGGTTCACCAGGCGCCCTTCGGCAAGCAGGATGATGCGCTTGCCCTCGGCGAAGATCACGTGGTCGACCTGCGGCTTGATGTTCTCCCACTTGTACTGCTTGAGGCCGGCAATGTCGATCTCGTTGTCGAAGTGGCCGATGTTGCACACGATCGCGTTGTGCTTCATCTGCTGCATGTGTGCAAGGGTGATGACGTCGA
>JBDTJK010000202.1:0-2902 GCA_039935875.1 Casimicrobiaceae bacterium | reverse complement strand
GGCGCCCGCACTCTACGACGCCGATACGCTGACCGATCGCGACGAACGCTTCCTTGCCGCCGAGATGATCCGCGAGAAGATCTACCGCCTGCTGGGAGACGAGGTGCCGTATTCGACGACGGTGCTGCTCGAGCAGTTCGTGCAGGAGCCTAAACTGCGCCGGATCAGCGCTGTCGTGCTGTGCGACAAGCCCGGCCAGCGGGCGATCCTGGTGGGCGAGGGTGGCGCGACCATGAAGTCCATCGCCACGCAGGCGCGGCGCGACATGGAGGCATTGTTTGGCGGCAAGGTGTTCCTCGAGGTATTCGTGCGCGTGCGCAAGAACTGGGCCGCCTCGGACGCCTCGCTGTCCAAGCTCGGCTACGAATGAAATCCGGCCAGCCGCATGCAGGCCATGCCGGCTCCCTGACGATCACATTGGGATGAACGCAACGACGCATGCTGTTGCACGTATCGACCACGAGCCGGCGTTCGTGCTGCACACCTATCCATACCGCGAGACCAGCGTCATCGTCGAGGCATGGTCGGCCAATCACGGACGCGTGGCGCTGATTGCGCGCGGTGCCAAGCGCGGCCGCTCGGAGTTGCGCGGCACGTTGCAGGCATTCCAGCCGCTGGCGCTCGGCTGGATGGGCTCGCGCGAGCTGAAGACACTGACCCACGCCGAGTGGCTCGGCGGGATGCCGCTGCCCGCCGGCAGTGCGCTGTTGTGCGCGTTCTATCTGAACGAGCTGCTGCTGAAGTTGTTGCCGCGCGAAGATTCGCATCCTGCGCTGTATGCGGATTACGTTGCGGCGCTCGGTGCACTGGCAGAGGGCGCCCAACAGGCGCCGCTGTTGCGCCGGTTCGAGCTCGCACTGCTGCGGGCGATCGGCTACGCGCTGAATCTCACCCATGATGTCGACCACGGCGCACCCATCGACGCCAACTCGCGCTACCATTTCGTGATTGAGAAGGGCGCGACAAGATCGCCTGCGCGCAATGACCAGCCGGGGCTCGGTGTACAAGGCTCGACGCTGCTGGCCTTGGCGAACGCGGATTTCGGCGACGCGGCTGCCGCCGCCGAAGCCAAGCGGCTGATGCGCGTCGCGCTCGATCACCATCTCGAGGCGCGGCGCCTGTTCAGCCGCCGCATCATGATGGACCTGCAATCACTCGACGAAGCGGAACAAGCATGATCGAACTCGGCGTCAACATCGACCACGTTGCCACGCTGCGCGAAGCGCGCAAGACCTATGAACCCGATCCGGTGTGGGCTGCGGTCGAGGCGCACCTGGGGGGGGCCGATGGCATCACCGTACACTTGCGCGAGGATCGCCGCCATATCCGCGACGACGACGTGCGGCGTCTGCGCGACCTGGTGCAAATCAAGCTGAACCTGGAAATGGCGGCGACGCCGGCGATGGTCGATATCGCCTGTGCGCTGAAGCCCGAGATGGCGATGCTGGTTCCCGAAGGTCGCCAGGAAGTGACGACTGAAGGCGGTCTCGACGTCGCTGGGCGCGAGCAGGAGCTTGGCCTGGTGGTGCAACGCCTGCGGGATGCCGGCATCGTGGTCAGCGTGTTCATCGATGCCGAAGCGAGGCAGGTGCAAGCGTCGTCGCGAATCGGGGTTGCCGTGTGCGAACTGCATACCGGCCCCTATGCGCACGCATTCCACGCGCTTGGACGCGACACCACCGCACCTGCCGTCATCGCCGAACTGGCCCGCTTGCGCGACGCCGGTGCGCTGATCGATGCCGCCGGCATGCGCTTCAACGCGGGGCACGCGCTCAACTATGTCAACGTGCAGCCGGTCGCGGCACTGCCGCACGTGCGCGAGCTGCACATCGGTCATGCCATTGTGTCGCGCGCGGTCTTCATCGGCTTGCGCGAAGCAGTGCGCGAGATGAAGACGCTGCTGCGCGAAGCCGCGCGCGCATGACGGCTCACGCGCTGCCGCGCGGCCCGGTGGTCGTCGACGTGGCGGGATTGCAGCTCAGCGCGCAGGAACGCGAGCGCCTGTGCCATCCGCTGGTGGGTGGCGTGATTTTGTTCACGCGCAACTACGCGTCGGTCGCACAGCTCGCGGCACTGTGCGCCGGGATCCACGCATTGCGCACGCCTTCACTCGTCATCAGCGTCGACCACGAAGGCGGGCGCGTGCAGCGCTTTCGTGACGGCTTCACCGCGATCCCGCCGATGCGCGAGCTGGGTCGCCGCTGGGACATCGACGTCGAGGTCGCGGCCACCGACGCGACGCGCTGGGGCTGGACGTTGGCCAGTGAATTGCGCGCGCAGGGTGTCGATTTCAGCTTCACACCGGTGCTCGACGTCGATTTCGGCAATAGCAGCGTGATCGGTGACCGCGCGCTGCATCGCAATCCCAATGCCGTTGCCGCACTCGCCAAGGCGCTGATCGATGGCCTGCACGCGGGCGGCATGGCCAGTGTCGGCAAGCATTTCCCCGGACATGGATTCGTCGCGGCGGATTCCCATCTCGCGTTGCCGATCGATACGCGCGCGATGACCGAGCTGGCGGCGGCCGACCTGGTGCCGTTCGCCGCTCTCGCACGCTGCGGTCTCGACGCGGTGATGCCGGCGCACGTCGTCTATTCCGCTGTCGACGCCAGCGCCGCAGGGTTCTCCGCACACTGGCTGCGCAACGTGCTGCGGGGGCGTCTTGGATTCACTGGCATGATCTTCAGCGATGACCTGTCGATGGCTGGCGCACATGCGGTCGGCGATGTCGTCGCACGCGCCGCGCAGGCGAGCGCCGCAGGCTGCGATGTCGTGCTGGTGTGCAACGATGCACCCGCCGCCGAAGAGCTGCTCGCGCATTGGCACCCGGGGCCGGATCCGCACCTGGCGGCACGGTGGGAGTCGATGCAGGGACGCGCTATTGCCAGCTGTCCCGTCTAGC
>JBDTJK010000201.1:0-4853 GCA_039935875.1 Casimicrobiaceae bacterium | reverse complement strand
GCAAAACGGTATATGACATCGAACGGATTGGCTGTCGACTGACGTGTCAGGCTGCCGAGGATCGACACGAATTGGGCGCGCGGACGTGCGACCTTCGGCAGCGCGTCCGCCACCGCCGCCAGCGTGCGGCCATGACCGACGCCGATCGAGCACGTTGGGTGCTCTTCAATGTATTGGTGAAGGTACAGGGCTGCGGCGACGCCAAGGCTGCGGGAGACCGCGGCGGGGCCAGCCCCCACGGCATCGATGTCGGACGGCACCACACTGCAGAACTGCAACGTGAATACCTGCATCAGCTTCTGTTCCAGCGCGATGCATTCGGCCGCCCCGCCTTCGACGAACACCTTGACCGAATTCTGCTGGTGCGCGAGGGCGATCAGCCGATGCACCTTGACCCGCGAGACCCCCAGGTGGCCCGCGACTTCGGCTTGCGTCAGTCCGTGCACGTAGTAAAGCCACGCCGCACGTATCGCGAGACCCGATTCACGCGCTTCCACTTGTCCGTCCTTTATTGTACATTTGCACACAGGGTATAAATAATTTCACGCCAGCGCAATGGTGGCGTAGCCGCCCGTAGCGACGGCGCAAGACCTCGCCGAGGTGTGAAGGAAGACCGAACAATGCTGCTCGCGCAAATCTCCGACCTGCACGTGATGCCCAAGGGGCAGCTCGCCTACGGCCGCGTCGACACCGCATCGATGCTGCGTAACGCGGTGGCACACCTCAACCGGCTCGATCCACAACCCGACGTCGTGCTCATAACTGGCGACCTGGCCGATCGCGGCGAACGCAGTGCATATGCGCACCTGCGCGAAATACTCGCCGACCTGAAGGCTCCCTTTTTCGTCATTCCAGGCAATCACGACCGCATCGACGAATTCCGCCTCGCATTCGCCGACCAGCCCTACGTTCCGCAGACCGGCGAATTCATCCTTTACGCGATCGAGACGCTGCCGCTGCGCATCGTCGCCGTCGACTCGGTGGTGCAAGGCCGCACCCGCGGCGCACTATGCGACACGCGGCTCGCATGGATCGAGCGCACGCTGGCGCAACGTCCTGACGCGCCCACGCTGGTGATCATGCATCACCCGCCCTTCATCACCGGATTGCAGCATTTCGACGACGTGGGCATGGAGCGCTGCGACGAACTGGAGCGTGTGATCGCGCGCAATCCGCAGGTCGAACGCGTGTTATGCGGGCATGTGCACCGCTCGACGCAGGCCCGGTTCGGCGGGACGATCCTGTCCACTTGCCCCAGCACCGCGCACCAGGCGGCGCTGGACCTGCGTCCTGACGGAATCGACTCGTTCACGCTCGAGCCGCCCGGGTTCCAGTTGCATCGATGGGCAGGCGGCCGACTGTTCACCCACACGCTCAACGTCGGCGAGTTCCAGGGCCCCTTTCCTTTCCACTGACTCGAGCGGCCCCATGCACCACACCGATGAACGCGCGCGCACTACTGCGTGTCGATCGCCTTGCAGGCGCACGGCAGCGTCGTTGTCGGCGTGGTGTTCGACCCCACCAGCGGCAGGCTATTCACCGCGACTCGCGGAGGCGGCGCGTTCCTCGACGGCGAACGCATCCATGTCACGGCGCGCGCAGGTCTCAGCGAAGCCATGATCGGCACCGTACTTCCATTCAAGCACTGGCACTGCCTCGACGACTACCTCACGCCGCTGCGCGAGGTGATGCAACGTTGCGCAGGCATTCGCCGACCGGGAGCAGCAGCACTCGACCTCGCGTACGTGTCCGCGGGCTTCACCGACGGACATTGGGAAAGGAAACTCAACGCCTGGGATGTCGGCGCCGGCAGCCTGCTGGTGCAGGAAGCGGGTGGCGTCGTCAGCACCTTCGCAGGCACCGACGGCTTCATCGGGGGCGGCAGTATCGTCGTGGGGCCGCCGGGCGTACATGCGGAACTGCTGAATGTGCTGACCCGTTATCCAGCCTTGGCCACATGAGCACGGACACCACGCGCGTGGATCCCATCCGCATCGAACACCTGTCGAAGCACTGGGGCGACGTGCGCGCGCTCGACGACGTGTCGTTCGACGTTCCGAAGGGAAGCCTCACCGTCCTGCTGGGACCGTCGGGCTGCGGCAAATCGACGCTGCTGCGGCTCGTCGCGGGACTCGACCGCGCGACGTCCGGCCGCATCATCATCGATGGCGTCGACGTCACTCGGCTGCCGCCGCACCAACGACACGTGTCGATGGTGTTCCAGTTCTATGCGCTGTTTCCGCACCTGACGGTCGCGCAGAACATCACATTCGGCCTGCGCATCCGCAAGGTCGATGCCAAGGCACGCGACGCAAGGCTGCACAAGGTTGCGTCTTTGCTCGGTCTTTCCACATTGCTCGATCGACGGCCATCGCAGTTGTCCGGGGGGCAGCAGCAGCGCGTTGCAATGGGCCGTGCGATCATTTCCGAGGCGCCCGTCTGCCTGATGGACGAACCGATGTCCAACCTCGACGCCAAGCTGCGCAACGAGATGCGCGCCGAAATCCAGGGCTTGCAGCGCCAACTGGGCATCACGATGCTGTACGTGACCCACGACCAGGTCGAAGCGATGAGCATGGCCGACCAGGTCGTGTTGCTCGAGACCGGCAAGGTCGAACAGGTCGCGCCGCCGCAGGCCATGTATTCGCAGCCCTCGGGCGTCTTCGCAGCGCGGTTCATCGGCCAGCCGGCGATGAACCTGTTGCGGCTGGAGGACTGTGCAGGCGGCGCCACGATCGCGGGAACCGTAGGTGCCAATGCGATTTCCGGCGCGTCCGCGCAGATGACGGCCGGCATCCGTCCCGAAGACATCGTGGTGGGCGAGCGCGACGGCGTGGTGTCGACGGTCGTGTCGCGGGAATACCTGGGCGCCGACACGATCCTGCGCTGCCAGCTCGGGTCCGAACAACTTCTGGTACGCGCCGGCCGCACGCTGCCGGCGCAGGTAGGGGATTCGGTGCGCCTGTCGTGGCCCGCCGGCACCCTGCATTTGTTCGATAACAACAGCGGTCGTCGTCTGCGCATGGCGAATTGAAGTCCGTCGCAGCGATCGTCCGCATGCGAACCATGTCCTATCACCAAGAGGAGAGCAATGATGAAGATACTGTCGAACAGGGTGGCGATCGCGGCCATCGCATTGGCAACGCTCGCGGTCGCGGCTCCCGCGCGGGCGGTCGAGATTTCGTTCTATTACCCGATCGCAGTCAGCGGTCCATTGACGAAGATCATCGATGGGCTCGTCTCCGATTTCGAGAAGACGCACCCCGACATCCAGGTGAAGCCGGTCTATTCCGGCAACTATGGCGAAACGTTGACCAAGGCCCTGACCGCCAACAAGAGCGGCCAGCCACCCAACGTCGCCGTGCTGGTGGCGTCGGACTCTCTGACCGTGATTGACGAGGATGCGGTCGCGCCGATGGAATCGTTCGTCAAGACGCCAGCCGACAAGGCGTGGCTCGACGGATTCTTCCCCGCGTTCATGATGAACGGTCGCTACGAGGGCAAAACCTACGGCATTCCGTTCCAGCGCTCGACGCAGGTGATGTACTGGAACAAGGACGCGTTTCGCGCCGCGGGCCTCGATCCGGATCGCCCGCCAGAGAACTGGGACGAGCTGGTGGACTTCAGCAAGAAGCTGACCGTTCGTGACAGCGCCGGCACGGTCTCGCGCTGGGGACTCATCATTCCGTCGGGCGTCACGTCGCACTGGTTCCTGCAGGGCTTCACGACGCAGAACCGCGCCAAACTCACCAACGCCGCCGGAACGCAGACGTACCTCGACACGCCGGAGGCGGTGGAGGCCCTGCAGTTCTGGGTCGACCTGTCGCGCAAACACCATGTGATGCAGCCCGGAATCATCGACACCGGCACCGCGCCCAACGCGTTCATCGAGGGTCGCGCGGCGATCATGTTCCATTCGACGGGCAACCTGACCAACGTCAAGAACAACGCCAAGTTCCCATTCGGCGTGGCGATGTTGCCCGCGCGCAAGCAACGCGGCTCGGCGACCGGCGGCGGTAGCATCTTCGTGTTCAAGCACAGCACGCCGGAGAAGGTCGCTGCGAGCTTCGAGTTCGTCAAATGGATGACGAGTGCCGCGCAATCCGCCCGCTGGAGCATCGCCACCGGCTATGTCGCGCCGCGCCAGGATGCGTGGGACCTGCCGGAAATGAAGAAGTATGCGCAGGAATTCCCGCCGGCCGCCGTCGCGCTGCAGCAACTTCCGTTCTGCGCCCCAGAGTTCGAAACGCACGATGGTCCGCGGACGACCAAGGCGCTGGAAGATGCAATCGACGCGTCGATTACCGGTACCAAGGCACCGGGCAAGGCGCTGGCCGATGCGCAGGCCGAAGCAACGCGCATCCTGCGCAGCTTCAAGAACTGACGTTCAGGCAGGCATCGCGCGACATGAAGAACGCGGCAAGTGACGACATCGAGTCGCCATGGGTCGGCTGGGCCTTGTTCCTGCCGGCCGCCGCGTTCCTCGCCACCTTCACCTACTATCCCGCGCTCGCCACGCTGTGGCAGAGCCTGTTCTCCAACGCGAAGGCGGCGCGTCCCGCGCGCTTCGTCGGCCTGGACAACTACGCAACGATGGCCAGCGATCCGATCTTCTGGCGGGCGCTGACCAACAACGCGTGGTTCGCGCTGTGGACCATTCCAGCGTCGATCGCGCTGGCGCTATGCATGGCGCTGCTGGTCAATCGCGCACTGCCGGGACGCGCGCTGGTGCGCATGTCGTACTTCGCGCCGACGATCCTCGCGATGGTCGCGGTCGCCAACATCTGGCTGTTCATCTTCGCGCCGCAGGTCGGGCTGCTGAACCAGGTCGTCGCATGGCTGGGTGGCACGCC
>JBDTJK010000200.1:0-2894 GCA_039935875.1 Casimicrobiaceae bacterium | reverse complement strand
AAGACGCAGTTCGCGCAGGCGGGCAAGGCGTTGCCGTGGTCGACGACGATGGTGATCGCCGCCGGCGAATACATGCGCAGCTACTGGTGGACGTTGCCGCTGATCGCGTTCGGCGTGTGGTACGCGGCGCGCGCAGCGCTGCGCAATCCGCCGATGCGCAAGCGTTTCGACGGCTGGGTGCTGCGGCGCAAGCTGCTGGGCGAGCTGGTGCAGAAGATCGAGACCGCGCGCTTCACGCGCACGCTCGGCACGCTGCTTGCCAATGGCGTGACGCTGCTCGGCGCGCTGTCGATCGTCAAGGAGACGGTCGGCAACCGCGTGATGGGTGACGCGCTGGAAGGCGTCACCGCCGAGCTGCGCGAGGGCAAGGGCTTCGGGCGGCCGCTGGCAGCCACCAACGTGTATCCGCGTCTTGCGACGCAGATGATCCTGGTTGGCGAGGAATCGGGGCAGCTCGAAGAGATGCTGGGGCGCGTGGCGGACATCTACGACCGCGAGGTGCAGGTGGTCATCAAGCGCTTCCTCGCGGTGCTGGAGCCGGTGATGATCCTCGGGCTTGCCGTGGTGGTCGGCTTCATCGTGCTGTCGATCCTGCTGGGCGTGCTGGGGATGAGCGAGCTCATCAGCTGACAAGTGTCCATTGCGTGGCGCAGCTTTTTGCGCGACGCCGAACCAACGAAGGCTGAACATGCAAAAACGCATATTGCAATACGGCATGACGATGATGGAATTGCTGGCGGTGCTGGTCATCATCGGCGTCGTCATGGGAGTGGTCGGCAGCAAATTCTTCGGCCAGGCCGAGGAAGCGAAGCGCAAGGCCGCCAAGATCGAGATCAACCAGATCGGCCAGTCGCTCGACCTCTACAAGCTGGAGATCGGCCGTTATCCGACGACGTCGGAAGGATTGCAGGCGCTGATCACCGCGCCGGCCGGAGTCAACAACTGGAACGGTCCGTACTGGAAGAGCGGATCGCTGCCGACCGATCCGTGGAAGAACGAGTACAAGTACACGGCGCCCGGCCAGCACGGCGCGTACGACATCGTGTCGCTCGGACCCGACGGCAAGGAAGGCGGCGAGGGCCCCGATCGCGACATCACGAGTTGGGACACGCAGTAGGCGCGAGGGCGCACGCCCCGCTCGCCTCGAGATCAGCCATGCGCCGCACAGGTTTCACGATGATGGAGCTGCTGATCGTGCTCGCGATCATGGCGATCGTCGCGTCGTTCGCAATCCCGATCATGGGTGGTGGCGTGTCGAACACCGCGCTCAAGGGCGCGACGCGCGAGCTTGCCGCGGGGTTGCGCTTCGCGCGCAGCGAAGCGGTGGCGAAGCGACATGAGACGTTCGTCGCCATCGACCTCGCCGGACGCCGCTTCAAGGTCGCCGACGATCCCGTCGAGCACCAGTTGCCGAAGGAAGCGGAATTGAAACTGTTCACCGCGCAGGCCGACCTCGTCAACGAATCCACGGGTGCCATCCGTTTCTTCCCGGATGGAGGCAGCAACGGGGGGCGCATCACCATCGCGTCCGGTGAACGGAAATACGACATTGATGTCGATTGGCTGACTGGCCGCATCTCTATCCTGCAATGACACCCGGCATCGCGCACCTCGATCGTCGTACCCAGCACGGCTTCTCGCTGCTCGAGGTGCTGGTGGCATTCGTCATCCTGGCGCTGGTCGGCACCGTGCTGTCGCGTTTGTACCAGAGCTCGCTGCGCAATGCCGGCGCTGCCGAGGAATGGAGCCGTGCAGAGCTGGTTGCCGAAGGACGCCTCGCGCAAGCGGCGGGCGTGGTCCCGCTGAAAGCGGGTTCCTCTTCCGGCAGCGAAGACGACGGCCGCATCAACTGGTCGACGCGCGTGGAACCGTATATCGCCACAGACGTCAGCCCTGACCTTGCGACCGCGTCGCAGCAATTGCCGCTGCAGCTGTTGCGCGTCAGCGTCAACGTGTCGTTCCCCGGGGCAACCGGGCTCGACCGGAACATCGCGCTGTCGACGGTGAAGCTGGTGCGCAAGGACCTTTTGCAATGAATGCGCAGCGCGGGTTCACGTTGATCGAGCTGTTGATCGCGCTGACGCTGATGACGCTGATGACGGCCGTGCTGTTCGGCTCGCTGCGTCTTGCCGGCAAGAGTTGGGACACCGGTGATGCGCGCGCCGAGGCGACCTCCAACATGCGCCTGACCGAGCAGTTCCTGCGCACGCAGATCGAAGAGCAGCATCCGCAGCGCATGAAGCGCATCGTCGAATTCCCGCTGCTGTTCGGCGGCGGCAGTGACGAACTGACCTACGCGGCCGCGCTGCCGGCGCGCGTGCAAGGCGGCGGCATATGGCTCTACCACCTGCACGTGGCGAAGGTCGGCGACAAGTCGTCGCTGGTGCTCGACCGCATGCTGCCGGACATCGCGGCCGCGACGATGCCGCAGTTCTCGTCGCCCGACCAGTCGGTGCTTGCCGACGACATCAGCGAGATCAAGCTGCAGTACTACGGCCGCGACGACGGCGCGGACGTGTCGATGGATCCCACGTGGCGCGACCGCTGGGACAGCCGGCAATCGCTGCCGCTGGAAATCCGCATCGACGTCATGCCGGCGCACGCGGCCCCGTGGCCGACGATCTTCGCGTCGCCGCGCAACGCGGCCGAATCCGGTTGCCGTGGTTACGATTACTCCCGCCAGCGGTGCGTGCGGTCATGACACCGCCGCGCCGGCAGCGCGGCATCGCGCTGATCCTCGTGCTGTGGCTGACAGTGCTGCTGACGGCGATCGGCGCCAGCTTCGCGTTCGGCATGCGCCATGAGGCGCTGTCGGCGCGCAATGCGGTGGAAGTGGCGCAGGTGCGCGCGGCGGCCGATGGCGCGATCGAGCGCACGGTGTTCGAGCTCACGCG
>JBDTJK010000199.1:0-6055 GCA_039935875.1 Casimicrobiaceae bacterium | reverse complement strand
TTGCGAACGCGGGCGAGCGTCTTGCCCCTCCAATCTCCCAGATCGTGGATTCGCTTTGTGATGTTGCTCGAAGCCGTTGCAGCGTCCACGGCAGGTTTCGCCGTCATGATCTTTCCTCCGGTCCGGTTCCTGCGCTATTGGATCCGCCTTGCGTCTACGGGGACGGTCGGATTCAAGACTCCATGATCCTCGACGCAATCCCGGTTTCGGGCACGGCTCGCTCGACGGCCCTTCCATCCTCCGTCCGCCAATAGTCACGCTGCCGGCGGAACGGCAACACGAGCACGCTGGGCACCCGGTTGTTGTCCGGCTCCAGGTAGGCGGGGATGCCGATCACGATGCGCGATTGGGCGACATTCAGGATGAGCGTGCGATGGATCCTGTCCCACCGGGCTGCGACGAGTTGACCTATCTCGATCGGCTTTCTGCGTGAGCACCGCGAGCGAGACTTCTGCCTATGGGCGTCGTTCCCGGATCCGCATCATCCTTTCGACGCACCCGCGCCCTGGTGCTATCTTCATCACCCCGACGATGTGGACCTTCCGGAGCATCGGACGCTCGATCTCGACAGCCGCCCATGGTGGCACCGCGCCGCTCTCACGGGCGAGCCACTCATGGCCAACCAGGAATTGCGACAGTTTCGGCAGCAATCTTCGCGGACGCCCAAGCAGACTGATGCGCAGCTGCGCCGATTGATTGCCAACTATTACGGCATGATTTCGCTTATCGACCATCAGGTGGGGCGCGTCAGGATCGCATTGCGCGATTTCGGCTTGGCGGAGAATACGTTAGTCGTATATTCCACCGACCATGGCGACTGGCTGGGCGATCACGGCTTGCTCTTGAAGGGACCGATGGCGTACGAGGGCCTGTTGCGGGTTGGTCTGCTGTTCGAGGGTCCCGGTGTTCCGGCAGGCAAGGTCGTCGCCGACCCCGTCTCTACACTCGACCTCCCGCAAACCTTTTGCGACTACGCGGGAGCCGAGATGCCCGAACCTGTGCACAGCACGAGCCTGCGTCCCCTCATCGAGTCCGACCGCGCCTCGCGCGATTTCGCCCTTTCCGAGTGGGATCTGCGTGCTTCACGTTGTGGCGTGGATCTTCATTTGCGGACGGTGCGCACCGCCGATCACAAGCTGACGCTGGAGATCCTGAGCGGCGCGGGCGAGCTCTACGACCTCGTAGGCGACCCTAACGAAATGAACAATCGTTTCGACGATCCCGGCTTTCAAAAGGTACGGCGAGAGCTCACGGACATGATCGCCAGCCGCCCGCAAGACAGCGTCGAGCCCCTGCCCCAGGTCGGCATGGCCTGACACACCCGCTCATCGGCCGCCTCGATGGGCGATTGAAATGGTCACATGTCCAGAATCGAATCCGTAACCGCCCGGCTACACCGCGTGCCGCTGGCCGAGGTACTGGTCGACGCGAAGCATGGCGCGCACACGCACTTCGAGCTCGTGACGGCAACAGTACGACTTGCCGACGGCGCGGAAGGCACGGGCTATACGTACACCGGCGGGATCGGCGGGCATGCGATCCTCGCGATGATCCGCAACGATCTCGGACCGTGGCTCGTGGGACGCAACGCCGGAGATGTGGAGCAGATCTACGACGCGATGCAGTGGCGCGTGCATTATGTCGGCCGTGGCGGCATCGCCGCGTTCGCCATCTCGGCGCTGGACATCGCGTTGTGGGATCTTCGCGGCAAGCGCACGCAGCTCCCGTTGTGGAAGATGGCGGGTGGCGCCCGCAATCGCTGCAAGGCCTACCGCGGAGGCATCGACCTTGAATTCCCGTTGCCGAAACTACTCGAAAGTGTCGCGGGATACATGGCCGAAGGCTTCAACGGCGTCAAGATCAAAGTCGGCCAGCCCGACCTTGCGGACGACGTGAATCGGGTGCGCGCGGTTCGCCAGGCAGTCGGTTCCGACCTCGCGCTGATGGTCGATGCCAACTACTCGATGGACGTTGGCCAGGCAATCGCTGCCGCCCGGGCCTTGGGTGAATTCGATCTTACTTGGTTCGAGGAACCCATCGTGCCCGACGACTACGCGGGATACGCGACGATCGCCGAGGAAACCGGGATCCCGCTCGCCATGGGTGAGAACCTCCATACGTCGCATGAGTTCGATCTTGCTTTCGAGCGTGCCCGCTTGTCGTTCATTCAGCCGGATGCCTCGAATTGCGGCGGCATTACCGGCTGGCTCCATGTCGCGCGGCGATCGCGCGAGGTCGGCATGCCCGTGTGCAGCCACGGCATGCAGGAGCTGCACGTGAGCCTGATGGCGGGCCAGCCCAACGCGGGTTGGCTGGAGGCGCACGCGTTTCCGATCGCCGAGTACACGAGGAGACCACTTATTCTCGAGCGGCACCTCGCGATTGCGCCGGATGATCCCGGGATTGGCGTGGAATTCGACTGGGAAAAGCTCGACGCCATTGCCGGGCCGTCTGCGTAGACTGCTGGCGTCGGTGGCGTCGCACTGTCGGACGCGTGCGGGCGACCCAAGGGGTCGCGCTCGTCGGCGGCGCTGCGGCTGAAAAGCGCCGCCGATCTCCGTTCGAGGTGATTCAATCTTAGGATCCGGCGCTTTGCGACTATCGTGTTTGTCGCAGTTGCGGGCGCACAAATTCGTTACTGCCGGCGATTAGCGATTCCGCATGTCGTCCGCCTCCCTCCCGCTCGCCGAAGATCAGGCGTGGGTCCCGGCGCGCGAATGCTGCGACCGGGGTGCGGAAGCAGGTTGGATGCGGTGACTTCGCTCGTAGCCAGGGCGCCGACCGTGTTGCGCGCGCCGAATCTGAGGGTTCGCACTTGAGCAGCGCAGCGTACGTCGCCCCGGGTACCCAACCCTAGATGATGTGGACAATTAGCGTCATGATCGGCGCCATGGGGCCAAGCTTCATACCGAAAAGACCAGCGCCGGCCATCGGCATCACTACAATCATCATTCCAAGCCAGGCGCCAATGGCGAAGACGATGCGAGTGTAGTGAAAGCGCCTGCAGCGAAGGGTCAGTTGCGGCGGGTGGTGCGGTACGGGCTGCCGCCAATGTTCCCGACGCAAGCCGCTAGCAAGCGTGCGTCTGCAACTGCGGCGCTCGGGACCTTCGCCCAATGGCCCCTCCTCCCGCTCGTCGTCCTTCACCGGATGCTGCCGGTTTCGAGGACACCATGTTAGGGTGGAATTCAAAACCGGAGGCAGTTCATGGGATAGCCGACCTGCCGGGCCTGGTATCAACCAATGGCATCCGCAAACACGGGAAAAATAAATCATGAACGCGATGAACAAGAACACGATCTGCCTGTGGTACGAGCATGACGCGGAAGAGGCCGCGCGCTTTTACGCCCGAACCTTTCCCAACAGCATGGTCGGCGCGGTGCACCGCGCACCGACCGACTATCCAGGCGGCAAGGCGGGCGACGTCCTGACGGTCGAATTCACGGTATGCGGCGTGGCGTGCTTTGGTCTCAACGGCGGGGACGCGTTCAGGCACAACGAGTCGTTCTCCTTTCAGATCGCCACCGACGACCAGGCGGAGACCGACCGTTATTGGAATGCGATCGTCGGCAACGGCGGCGCGGAGAACGCGTGTGGCTGGTGCAAGGACAAATGGGGACTGTCGTGGCAAATCACGCCGCGCGTCCTGACCGACGCGATGGCCAAGGGTGGCGATGTCGCGAAACACGCGTTCGAAGCGATAATGGAGATGCGCAAGATCGACGTCGCCAAGATCGAGGCGGCGGTGCGCGCAAGTCGAGCCTGAAACCAACCAATGGCACGCAAAAAAAAGGGCGCAAAGGCATCCTTCATGGACTTCCCGAGGAAACACCAGGTGAAGATCCACGTTACCGACGCGCTCGAGCGATTGAAGGGCGAAATCTAATGCCGCTCGGGCAGGGTGGGCATCTATCGCAACGAAGCGGCGTTCCGAAGGCTGGTCGGCGCGTTGCGGGTGGCGCAGGACGACGAGTACGCGATCCAGTACGGTACATGAATCTGGAGCCGTTGGCGACGATGAGGCGTTGATCGAACGCGCACGCCAACGCGCGGTCTTTAAATACCTGTCGGTATCGAGCCACTTCGCGTCCTCATAATCACACCCAGTTCATCGACACGATCGGGCCGGCAATCATTCTGACGCAGGGGAACACTGCCGAGGCGCATCAGAACGCGCTGGCGTCCGGCCGAATACCTTCAGGCCGGAAAAGTGCTGAGAGGGTGCGCCAAATCGCGAATCAAAGCTGCGCTTTCAAGTGTTTCACGCAACGAAGGAGTTTTTTGTTTCCCGACTGGTTCCATGAATTGTCGATCGCCGCGCTGATCCTGGGTGGCGTGTGCGCGCTCATCGTGCTCATCGACGTCGTACGCCGCCCGCAGAAGATGGGCGTGATGAACGTGGTCTGGCCGGTCACCGCATTATTTGGTACGGTATTCACGCTCTGGGGCTACGTGAAGTACGGCCGAGCATCGAGCAAGGACGCGATGCGACAGGCCCAGGGTGCACACCAAAGCATGCCGAGTGAATCGCAGCCATTTCCGGCAATCGTCGGCAAGGGCGCCTCCCACTGTGGTGCGGGATGCATGATTGGCGACGTGA
This sequence comes from Casimicrobiaceae bacterium, assembly GCA_039935875.1. Taxonomy (GTDB): domain Bacteria; phylum Pseudomonadota; class Gammaproteobacteria; order Burkholderiales; family Casimicrobiaceae; genus VBCG01. Next base: position 1,455 of record JBDTJK010000199.1, on the reverse strand, counting down.
TTGCCGAATGGCTGGTGTTCCTGGTTCCCGTGGTCGCGGTTTGGTTTGGCTGGCACTCGCTGTTTGAACAGAAGATCTTCGCGGCCTGGATCGTCGATTTCATTTTTGCGTTTACGCTGGGGATCGTATTCCAGTACTTTGCGATCGCGCCGATGCGAGGCCTATCGCCTGGAAAGGGGATTGTCGCAGCGTTGAAAGCGGATACGTTGTCGCTGGCGGCGTGGCAGGTCGGAATGTACGGTTTCATGGCCATTGCGCATTTCTACCTCTTCCCCCGCTGCTTCGGGAGTCAGGCCGATGTCAACTCGCCGGAATTCTGGTTCGCGATGCAGATTGCCATGGTCGCCGGTTTCGTGACTGCCTTTCCCGTCAACTGGTGGCTGATTCGAGCAGGAATCAAGGAGAAGATGTAGGCCGACGCGGTTAAACCAATGGCGACTTGCGCAGCACCCAACGATTGGGATTGCATAAGGTACCCTGCACGGCAGAATCGATCTATTGCCACGACTGCGAGCGGTTGCCACGTCTGAGGCTCGTGCGTGGCGACAATCATCGCTTTGCGCCTGCATCGAGACCGCACAATGAGTGACGCCCGGTCCTGCTTTTCCGTGGATAGGCGTCCGCTCCCGTCCGCGGTGCGCCGTGGCGCACGGCAACATCAATTGCGCTTATCCGCGCATTCGAACAACGGCTTTGCGTACCGCGGGCTATTTGCCGACAATGCAGGGCATCGGTTCGCTCCCCAAGACTGCCATGTCCAACCTTGTTCCACCCCATGGAGGAAGCACCCTCAAGCCCCTGATGCTCGAAGGGGCGGTGCTCGCGGCCGAAATTGCCCGTGCGAGGTCCCTGCCGACGCTTAAGGTGAGCGCGCGCGAAAAGGGCGATCTGATCATGCTCGGCATCGGCGGCTTCACCCCGCTCGATGGCTTCATGTCGCGCGCCGACTGGCAAGGGGTGTGCGACGACTACCGCACGGCGAGCGGACTTTTCTGGCCGATCCCGATCACGCTGTCGGCCGACGCCGAGAGCGCGGGTGCCATTGCGACGGGCGCCGAAATCGTCCTGGTTGACCCCGAAGACGGTGCGCCGCTGGCCATCATGACGGTGACGGAGAAATACGCCATCGACAAGGTGCACGAATGCATGGCCGTTTTCCGCACCGCTGATCCCAAGCATCCGGGGGTCAAGATGGTCATGCAGCAGGGCGAAGTGAACCTCGCCGGCCCGCTGCGGGTCCTTTCCGACGGCGGTTTCAAGGCGAAGTACGGCGCACTTTTCATGACCCCCGCCGAAACGCGGGCCGCCTTCGAGCGTCTCGGCTGGTCGCGCGTGGCGGCCTTCCAGACGCGCAATCCCATGCACCGCTCGCACGAGTACCTGGCCAAGGTGGCGATCGAGGTCTGCGACGGCGTGCTGGTGCATTTCCTGCTCGGAAACCTCAAACCGGGCGAC
>JBDTJK010000198.1:0-3145 GCA_039935875.1 Casimicrobiaceae bacterium | reverse complement strand
TCATCGGCGAAGCGATGGGCGGCTTGCGCTACGTGACCGGCACGCCGGACCGCCCGCCGTCGCGCACCGGGATTTCGATCGGCGACACGCTGTCGGCGCTGTACGGCGTGATCGGTGCAATGGTCGCCCTCGAGCACCGGCGCAAGAGCGGCCAGGGACAAGTCGTCGACGTGGCACTGTACGAATCGGTATTCTCGGTGATGGAATCGCTGCTGCCCGAGTTCGACGCATTCGGCGTCGTGCGCGAACGCACCGGATCTATATTGCCCGGCATCGCGCCGACATCCGCCTATCGTTGCAGCGATGGCAGCTACGTGCTGATCGCCGGCAATGGCGATTCCATTTTCAGGCGCATGATGCAGGCGATGGGGCGCGAGGACCTCGCCACCGATCCTGCGCTGGCGCATAACGATGGCCGCGCGCAGAGGCAGGCATGGCTGGACGTGGAGATCGAGCGCTGGACGTCGTCGCGCACGCCGGACGCGGTGATCGCCACGATGCAACAGGCCGACGTGCCGGCATCGAAGATCTACACGGTGCGCGACATCGCCGCGGATGTGCACTATGCTGCGCGCGAAATGATTCGCGACGTGACGACCAGCAGCGGTCCGCTGAAAGTTCCGGGCATCGTGCCGAAGCTGTCGGCGACGCCGGGCCGCATCGAGGGCGGTGGTCCGACGCTGGGCCAGCACACCGATGACGTGCTGCGCGAGCTGGGCTACGATGATGCGCGCATTGCCGATCTGCATCAGCGGCGCGTGGTCTAATGCGCGCTGTGCAACGCAGCCCCGAAATGCCGGCTGCCAGCGTTTGCCCGGTTCATCACGTTTGAGCGTGCGCGACTCGGCGCGGTTGCAAAGCAATCGGGGATGCACGTGGAGTAGCGACAGCGAGCGGCCGGCGATGATCACCCGGCGCTTGCGCGCGCCGGGGTGACGCTGCATGGAAGCGCGGACTACGCGGCGGGCACTGTCTTCGCCGTGCGCCGGATCAGCAGGCGCGAGCAGACGAACGCCAGCACTGCCGAAACGGCGATCGTCGTCGCCATCGGGCGCGAAGTGTGATCATAAGTGACGCCGACGATCAATGCGGCCGTCGATGCCAGCACGAACTGGCCGAATTGCTGCAGTGATGCTGCGGCCCCCGCAATCCGCGGGAACGGCGTCATCGCACCCGCCATCGCCTGCGGCGCGGTCATCATCAGCGAGACCATGTAGAAGAACATCGGCAGCACGATCGCCAGCGGGTGATGCACGCCCATCCACGCCAGCGCGGCCATCGCCAGCCCCGCCACGCAACCCAGCGCCGCCGCGAAGCGGATCACCCCGTCGATGCCGAAACGCCGCACGACGCGGCTTGCGATCAGCGCGCCGGTGACATTGCCCAGCATCACTGAGCCGAACAGCAGGCCGAACCCGCCGGCGCCGGTGTCCATCACCGACTCGAACACGAACGAGCTGCCGGCAAGGAATGCGAATAGCCCGCAGAACGTGAAGCACGAGACCAAAAAATAGCCGAGGAATACCCGCGAGTGCAGCAGCAGTGCGAAGTTGGCCACCATCACCCGCGGGTGCAGCGCGCGATGGTCCGCATTGCGCAGTGTCTCCGGCAGCGCACGCCAGGCCGCGAACAGTGCAACCGCTGCGTACACCGTCACGAATCCGAACGTCGAACGCCAGCCGAACGCGAGGTGCAACTGTGCGCCGATGATCGGCGCGATGATTGGCGCGATGCCGAGCACCATTCCCATCAGCGACAGGATGTGCGCGGCGTCGTCGCCGGCGAACAGGTCGCGCACCAGTGCGCGCGGCACCGTCGAGCAGGCCGCGACCGCCAGGGCCTGCACCAGGCGCGCGGCGATCAGCACTTCGACGGACGGCGCCAGCGCACATGCGAGTGACGCTGCAACGAACAGCGCGGTGCCGCCCAGCAGGACCGGCCGCCGTCCATACCGGTCGGACAGCGGACCCGCGAACAGTTGCCCCGCGCCCAGTCCATACATATAGACGGACAGCGTCAGCTGCACCATAGTCACCGACGCCGCCAGCGAGACCGTCATCGACGGCATGGACACCAGGTAGATGTCCATCGCGAACGGCGATATGCCGATCAGCGCGCCCAGCAGCACCGTCAGCGCTGGACCACCTGCCCTCAGCATCGCGCTGGCGCGATGGCGCGCACCACAGCCGCGCTCACGACGGCTGCACGCAAATCAGGACCATCGCGGTGCGTCACTTCGCCGGCATGAATTTCCAGGCCAGCGTATTCTCGTCGGTGCGCGGCGAGTAGCGGATGCCGTCGCGCGCCGCCCATAGCGCGACCTGGAAATGCAGCGGAATGACCGCCGTGTCGCCGATCGCGATCTCGGTTGCGCGCTGCAGGTAAGCTTCACGCTTCGCATCGTCGACCGTCTGCAGCGCATCCTCGGTCAAAAGGTCGACCTTCGGGTTGGAATAGCGGCCGCGATTGGCGTTGCCAAATCCCTTGTCCTTGTTGAACGTCATGATCAGGTTCTTGAGTGACGACGACGCTTCGCCGGTGCCCGTACTCCAGCCCACCAGCATCAGGCTGAACTCGAGGTCGCTGGCCTTGCTGAAATAAGGCCCCGAGGGCATCGCGTTCACCTTGGTGTCGATGCCGACACGCGTCAACATCTGCGCCACCGCCTGCGCGATCTTGGCATCGTTGACATAGCGGTTGTTGGGCGACGCGATCGTGATGCCGAATCCATTGGGATAGCCTGCCTCGGCCAGCAGTGCCTTGGCGCCCTGCGGATCGTATTTCTCGACCTGCAGCGACTTCGATGCACCGAACAGGAAATCGGGAACGAGCTGTCCCGCCGGCACTGCTTCGCCTTCCATCACCTGCGCGACGATGGCCGCGCGATTGATTGCCTTGGACATGGCCTTGCGAACACGCGGGTCCTTCAGCGGATTCCGGGTCATCGGATTGCCGGCCTTGTCGGTGACGCCCGGCGACACATCGCGGTTGCTGTCCAGGTGCAGGTAGATCATGCGGTCGGCAACCGTGCGGTACATCGATATACGCTTGTCCGACATGAGCTTCGGCACGTCGGTGGGCGGCACCGCCTCGATCACCTGCACGTCGCCGGACAACAGCGCGGCCACGCGCGCCGCATCCTGCG
>JBDTJK010000197.1:0-2562 GCA_039935875.1 Casimicrobiaceae bacterium | reverse complement strand
TGACAGTCCAGAAACCGCTGCCCTTCTCGAAAAAGGCCAGGTGATGGCTGATGTACTCGGTCGAAGTGAGATCGCTGCCGCCCGCCATGTCTATCTCTTCCGTGAATTCGCCATCCGGTCATGCACGGCGGCTTCGCGCCCGCATGAATACGCGTCACAGCGGTGTTGCCTTCGTTGCTGCGGCGGCTGCAATCGTTTCGCTCCGCATCAGCTGCGCGACAACAACGCCACACTAAACAGCAGCACCGTCACTACAAACGCCACCAGCAGCGCCAGTGGCACGACGGCGCTGAAGCGCGTCAGCACCAGCCACAATCCGCCCATCACGACGACGATCTTGACCGCCTCGGCGCGCAGCATCGTCGCCACCGAAGCGCCCGCGCTCGATTTCTCGCCGGCTCCCAGCATCAGCGCGTAGGCAACCGTCGACGCCAGCGTGACCATGCCGCCCATCGCCGCCGACCATCCGGCATTGCCGCCCGACACGAACGTCGCGCCTAGCGCACATGCGACGCTTGCCAGCGCCTGCCAGGCCAACACGGTTCGGATCGGCCGCGAGACGAGCGTCGCGAATACCTCCGCGCGCGGGTGTCCGGGCCGCCGCCGATGCGCGGCCGGCGTGGGTGGCGGCGTCTTCACGTCGCGCTTCTGCGGGCCTTGCACACGATCAATCCAGGGCGAACAAACCTTCGGATTCTAGCGTAAACGAGGGCTCGCCGGCAACTCCTGTTGCGGCGCACCACGAGGGTCGCGAGCCCCACGCTGGCGCGATCTCCGCGGCCGCGCCGCGTGCGCCGCGCGCGTGCAGCCGGATCAGCCGCCGGACAGCGCGGCGACGATCATCACGACGTTCCCCGCGGGGATCAGCGCGCGCAGGTCGCGCGCAATCGCCTGTCCTACAAAGATGCGGATATGCGGACGCACGCGGCCCTGCTCGTCGACGATCCGGAAACGGATGCCGTGATAGCCGCCGTCGAGCGCGGCCAGCACGCCTCCCAGCGTCGGCGGCGATTCCGGTGCGAGCAACGGCACGGCCACCTGCACGCGCGCGTCGCCGCCGGTGTATGAACGCAGTGGCGACGGGATGTCGATGTCGACGACCACCGCGGTTTCGCTCGACGTGCGTCCCACGTTCACGCCGCCTCGATCGAATAGATCTCCGGCAGGTGACTCGCGATCGCGCGAAAGCTCGCGCCCTCGTCGCGGCTCGCCCACACCTCGCCGGACGTCGTGCCGAAATAGACTCCCACGGGATCGCCGTCATCCACGGTCATTGCCTGCCGCTTGACCGTCCACCACGCCTGGGACCGCGGGAGGCCCTTTGCATGCCGCGTCCAGCTTACGCCGCCATTGCGCGAGCGGAACACCGCCGGGCGTCCCCCCGGCGACGTGCGCGGCCAGACATCGGTGCCGTCCATGGGAAACATCCACAGCGTGTCCACGTCGCGCGGATGCGCGGCCAGCGGCAGTCCGATCGCGCCCACCGCCTTCGGCATGCCGCCGCCCATGTCGGACCAGATATCGCCCTGCGCGCGATCGAGCCGGAAGAGCCCGCAATGGTTCTGCTGGTAGAGCCGGTCCGGATCGGCGGAGAAGCGCACACAATGCGGATCGTGGCCGTACTCGGGCGCCGGTGGCGGCAGGAAGTCGGCGCGCACCCCGCGATTCAGCGGTGCCCAGTCGCCGCCCGCGTCGGTTGACTCGAACACGCCGCCGCTCGACATCGCGATGTACAGATGCGACGCGTCGCGCGGATCGACCAGGATCGAGTGCAGCTTCGGCCCGTCCGGCGTGCCATCCTTGTCGTCGCCACACCATGCCTTGCGCTGCGGATGGCGGTTGAATCCGTTGACGCCATTCCAGGTGATGCCGCCGTCTTCCGAGCGAAACAGCCCTTGCGGCGATGTCCCCGCATACCACACGCCGGGTTGCGACGCGTGCCCGGGCGTGAGCCAGAACGCGTGGTCGACCACGCGACCCTCGCCCTTGCCGAACGCCGGTGGCTGCGTGGCTTCCTTCCACGACTTGCCGCGATCGGTCGAACGAAAAATCGTCGGGCCGAGATGCCCGGTGCGCGCCGCCACCAGCAATGTCTTCGCATCGCGCGGATCGCGCAGCGCATGGTGCACGACGTGGCCGAGGAAATGCGGACCCGCGAGGCGGAACGAACGCCGCGCCGCGTCGCTCGTCAGCGTCCACATCCCCTTGCGCGTGGCGACCAGCAGCGTGAGCTGGCGCGTGTTGGACTTGCGTACCGGCATGAGATCGTGCTCCATGAAGCGAGGTGGCAACGCTACCTCGTGTCCGCGTCACGGGCAAGCACGGTAGCGCTGCCGCGTCGCGTTACAATTTGGGGACGCGCAAGGCGCATCCTCCGCCTTCGAACCGCTCTTCCACCCGGAGATCCACGATGACCATCAAAGTCGGTGACACACTGCCCGCCGCAACGTTGCAGGAATACCACGAACTCGCAAGCGGCGCCTGCGCGATCGGCCCGAACCCGGTCACGGTCGACGAGCTCACCAAGGGCAAGAAAGTCGTCATTTTCGGACTGCCCGGCGC
>JBDTJK010000196.1:0-5602 GCA_039935875.1 Casimicrobiaceae bacterium | reverse complement strand
CGGTGATGTTCATCACGTGGCGCACCGTGTAGCCATTGAACTGCAGCACGCGCTTCAGCACGTCCTCGAACAGGAACGTGCGGAAATTGCCGATGTGCTGGAAATCGTAGACGGTCGGCCCGCACGTATAGAGCCCCACGGGTCCCAGCGCGTCGAGTGGCGCGAAGGGGCGCAGCGTGCGCGTGTAGTTGTCGTAAAGTCGAAGCGGCGCGGGCATCAATGAAAACGCCGCCTCGAAAAGACGTCGGCGGCGGCGGACGGTTATAAGCGTCGCCATGGTACCCGCGGGGGGCGCAAGGCAGCAAGCCGCAGGCGACGTGCATACTTCCTGAAAAGCCGCTTGCACGGCCGCGCAGGGCTGCCGCGTTAGAATCCAGCGCTCACCTCCCCACCCCGACCACGTTGCAATTTCCTCCTCACCTGTCGCGCGCCGGGTGGCTTGCCGTCGCGGCCTTCATCGCCTTTGCGTGGTTCTGCGCGCTGGATACCCGCGTGCTCGAGCACCCTGACGAAGGTCGCTATGCCGAGATCGCGCGCGAGATGGCCGTGAGCAACGATTTCCTGACGCCGCGGCTCGACGGCCTCAAGTACTTCGAAAAGCCGCCGCTGCAGTACTGGTTCACCGCCGCCGCGTTCCGCGCGCTGGAAACCGACGAATGGACAGCGCGCCTGGCCCCCGCGATCGGTGGCTTCGCGACGATCCTGCTGGTGGGTTTCACACTGGCGGCACTGTCGACTCCGCTTGCCGGCGCTTTCGCGGCGCTGGTGATGTCGAGCTTCGTGCTCTCGATCGGCATGTCGCACTTCCTGACGCTCGACGCGTTCTTCACCGGCTGGCTAACGCTTGCGCTGTGCGCATTCCTGCGTGCGCAACGCGCGTCGCTGGCGCGCAGCAAGGCCCGCAACTTCATGCTGCTCGCGTACGCGGGACTGGCGGCGGCGACGATGACCAAGGGACCGGTGGCGCTGGTGATCGCCGGCGGGTCGCTGTTCTTCTATTCGATCTCGACACGCGACTTCGGCCCGTGGAAGCGCCTGTTTCCGCTTCCTGGCCTCTTGTTGTTTCTCGCGCTCGCCGCGCCGTGGTTCATCCTCGTGTCCCGCGCCAATCCCGAGTTCGCGCATTTCTTCTTCATCCACGAGCACGTCGAGCGGTTCCTCACCACCGAACACAAGCGCGCAGGTCCGCTTTACTACTTCATTCCGATCTTCGGATTCGGCGTCACTCCGTGGTTGTTCGTGTGGGCCGCGACGTTCGTCAGCAGCTGGCGCGATTCGCAGGCGGACAGCAACGGATTCGACTGGGGACGCTTCTGCTTCGTGTGGGCCCTGTTCGTGTTCGCGTTCTTCAGCGTATCGGGATCGAAGCTGCCTTCCTATATTCTTCCTGAATATCCGGCGATCGCGCTGCTGCTCGGGCGCGAACTCGAGCGCATGCGCGCACGCACGCTGTGGGCGCTCGCGGTGCCGCAACTCGTGCTTTCGGCGGCGTTCCTGCTGTTCGTGCTGTTCGGCTACCAGATGCTGGTCGCGCATGTGGCGAGCGCGGACAACCCCGCCGCGATGTATACCGAATATCGCGGCTGGCTGCTCAAGGCCGGGATCGTCTTCGTCGTCGGCGCCGGCGTGGCGACCTGGCTGTTCAGGCGCGGCGGCGAGCGGGCGAAGACACTCGGCATCGTCGCGATGGCCGTATCCGCGCTGGTCGGATTCCAGATTGCATTCATCGGCCACGAAGTGTTCGCGCCGATCCGCTCGACCATCGGACTGCTGACCACCGCCGGCAACCTGCCGCACGATGAGCGCATCGATCCTTCCGCGCCCGTCTTCCAGGTCGGCAGCTATGACCAGACCTTTCCGTATTACCTGGGGCGCACGACGACCATCGTCGATTTTCGCGACGAGCTGTCGCTGGGCCTCGACGCGGAGCCGCAAAAGGCGTATCCCAATTACCCGCGCTGGATCCACGACTGGGACGCCTTGCCACAGGGTTACGCGTTGATGAAACACGACACTTACGAGTTCCTTCGCGCACAGGGCGTGCCGATGCGCATGATGGCGGACGATCCGCGCCGCGTGCTGGTGGCGCGACGATGATGGGGACGCTCACCGCATCGGCCTTCGCGTTCCTGTTCATCAGCGTGCTGCTCAATACGCTCGCGCAGCTGCTGCTGAAAGCCGGCACCAACACGCTCGGCGTGATCTCGCTGACGCGCGACACGTGGCTTGCGATGCTGTGGCGCATGGCGCATACGGGTCCCTTCATCCTCGGCGTCGCCTGCTACGGCATCAGCCTCGTGACCTGGGTCATCGGACTGTCGCGCGTGCCGGTGTCGGTCGCGTATCCGCTGCTGTCGCTCGGCTACATCATCAACGCGGTGGGCGCACACTACCTGTTCGGCGAGGCGATGTCACCGATGCGCTGGACCGGCATCGGTGTCGTCATCGTCGGCGTATTCCTGATTGCGCGCCCGGCATGAGCAGCTACCTCAAATTCGCCGGGCCGCAGATCGATGCGGCGACGATCGAGGGCGTGGCGCAGGTGATGGCATCCGGACAGCTGACGAGCGGACCGTGGGTGCGCACGTTCGAGGAGCGGCTGTCGCAGACCTTCGACGCGCGTCCGGTGCGGGTGCTGACATCGGCGACGGCCGCGGTCGAAGTCGCGCTGCAACTCGCGGGCATCGGACGCGGCGACGAAGTCATCACGCCCGCACAGACGTTCTTCACGGTGATGAACATGATCGTCAAGGTCGGCGCGACGCCGGTGTTCGTCGATTGCGACCTCGTCACGCGCAACTTCGACCTGGCGGCGGTCGAAGCAGCGATCACGCCGCACACGCGCGCGCTGATGCCGACCTACTGGCCCGGCTCGTTGCCCGATATGGACGCGTTGCACGCGCTCGCGCGCCAGCACTCGCTGCGCGTGATCGAGGACGCCGCGCTGGTACAGGGCTCCCGCTGGAACGACCGACCTGTCGGCGGCTTCGGCGACCTGTCGACGTTCAGCTTCCACCCGAACAAGAACATGACGTCGATCGAGGGCGGCGCGCTGGTGCTGAACGACGCCGACGAAGCAGCCAAGGTGGACGCGCTGCGCTTCCACGGCATACGCGTGCTTGCCGACCGCACGCGCGATGTCGCCGTGGCAGGGGGCAAGTTCAACATGCCCGACGTCAACGCGCGCGTCGGCGTTGCCCAGCTCGCGCAGTTGCCCGCATTCCTGCACAAGCGCCGAACGCTGGTCGCGGCGTATTTCGCGCACTTTGCCGACGACACCGGCTGCGTGCTGCCGCCACTGCCGATCGCCGGTGACGGCCACTCGTGGAACATGTTCAGCGTACTGCTGCCGCTGGCGCAGTTGTCGATCGACCGGCGGCAATTCCGCGACGCGCTCGATGCGCGCGGCATCGGCAGCGGCGTCTCGTACGAGGCGTTGCACCTGTCGACGCTCGGACGCTCGCTAGGCGGCCGCGACGGACAGTTTCCGGTGAGCGAACGCATCGCCCGCGAAACCGTTACATTACCGTTGCACACAAAAATGGAGGTTGCGGACGTCGAGCGGGTTTGTGCCGCCTGTGCCGACCTCCTGCACACCAACCGCCGATGACCACGCTGCCGCAGCTTTCCATCGTCATTCCCGTCTACAACGAGGAGCCGGGCCTCGCGGTCCTGTTCGCCCGCCTGTATCCCGCGCTCGACGCGCTCGCGTTGCCGTACGAGGTCATCTTCGTCAACGATGGCAGCCGCGATGGCTCTGCCGCGCTTCTGACGCGGCAGTTCGAGGCGCGTCCCGACGTCACGCGTGTCGTGCTGTTTTCCGCCAACTACGGCCAGCACATGGCGATCATCGCCGGTTTCGAGCGCGCGCGTGGCGCCCGCGTGGTGACGCTGGACGCGGACCTGCAGAACCCCCCGGAGGAAATCGTGCGCCTGCTGGCCGCGATGGACGCCGGCGCCGACTATGTCGGGGGCGTGCGCACCACGCGCGAGGATGCGTGGTGGCGCAGAATCGCGTCGCGGCTGATGAACCGGTTGCGCGAGCGCATCACGCGCATCCGCATGACGGATCAGGGCTGCATGCTGCGTGCGTACAGTCGCGACATCGTCGAGTCGATCGTCGCCAGCACCGAAGTCAATACATTCATACCCGCGCTCGCCTATACTTTTGCCCACCATCCGGTGGAAGTGCCGGTGGCACACGAGGAGCGCGCGGCGGGCGAGTCAAAATACTCGCTGTACAAGCTGATTCGCCTCAACTTCGACCTCGTCACGGGCTTCTCGCTGGTGCCGCTGCAGATGTTCTCGCTATTGGGGATGGCGGTGTCGATCGGATCGATCATGCTGTACATCGGCTACATCGTCGAGCGCACGCTGAACGGCGGCTTCGCCGATGGCCTTTGGCCGCTATGGGACCGCGATATCCTCGAATTCTTCCTGATCGGCCTCGTGCTGTTCGGCCTTGGCGTCGTCGGCGAATACGTGGGCCGCATTTACCAGCAGGTGCGTGAGCGCCCGCGCTACCGCGTGCGAGCGGTGCTCGAGCGCGACGTCGACGCCGGCTGAGCGGGTCGTCACATGCGCGCAGTCGTCTTCGCCTACCACGACGTCGGCGCGCAATGCCTGCGCGTGTTGCAGCGGCATAACGTCGACATTCCGCTGGTGGTCACGCATCGCGACGACCCGGCGGAAAACCACTGGTTCGAGCGCGTGGCGGATGTCGCCGGCTCGCTCGGCGTCGCGTGGCAGGCGCCGGATGACCCGAACGCACCAGCGTTCGTCGCCCAGGTCGCGGCACTGGCGCCGGACTACATCTTCAGCTTCTACTACCGGAAGATGCTGTCGGCTGCGCTGCTCGCCTGTGCGCGATTGGGTGCGCTCAACATGCACGGATCGCTATTGCCGCGCTATCGCGGACGCGCGCCGGTCAACTGGGCAGTGTTGCGCGGGGAAACCGAGACCGGCGCGACGCTGCATTACATGGCCGCGAAGCCGGATGCGGGTGACATCGTCGGCCAGCGTGCAGTACCGATCGGCGTCGACGAAACCGCGCGCGAGGTGTTCGACAAAGTGAGCGCTGCCGCGGCACGGCTGCTGGACGACGTACTGCCTCTGCTGGTTGCGGGCACGGCGCCGCGGTTGCGCAACGACATCAGCGCAGGATCGTACTTCGGCGGCCGCACGCCGGCCGACGGCCGCATCGACTGGCACGCCAGCGCGCGCTCGATCCACGACCTGGTACGTGCGGTGGCGCCCCCTTACCCCGGCGCATTCTGCGATGTCGACGGCCGATGCGTGAAGGTGCTGCGCACCCGCCTCCTCGACGAGTGCCCGCGGGACGCACCCTCCGATCGAGGACTGTTCTCGATCGGCGACGCGCTCTATGCACGCGCCGGCGATGGCCGTTGCCTGGCCGTGACGGACGCCGAATGCGACGGCGCGCCGATGACCGCCGCCGGTCTGCGCGCACTCGCGCCCCGCCCCGCTGCGCCCGCCTAGTACAATCCGCTCTTTTGGCAGGGCCCGTCAGGCCATGAAACGCGTACTAATCCTCGGCGTCAACGGCTTCATCGGCCACCATCTGTCGCGCGCGATCATCGAC
>JBDTJK010000195.1:0-5456 GCA_039935875.1 Casimicrobiaceae bacterium | reverse complement strand
CCGCCGATGCCTCCCCGATGAAAAAATACATGTGCCTGATCTGCGGCTGGATCTACGACGAGGCGGACGGCGCGCCCGACGAGGGGATTGCGCCGGGCACGCGATGGGAGGATGTCCCGCCGAACTGGACCTGTCCGGAATGCGGCGCACGCAAGGAAGATTTCGAGATGATCGAGCTGTAGCGGTGATTCCGACGCCGATTGCGCCTCATTCCCGCGCCTATCACCGTCATTCCCGCGAAAGCGGGAACCCAGCGCCGTTTCGCGGCCAGAGCCTCTGGGTTCCGTCTTTCGCGGCAATCGCGAGGTGCGCTGCTCACGCAGCGCTGTCGAGGAGTGCCTTGATATCGTGCGCGAACACGTCGACGCCCTGCCCGTAACTGACGTACAACCGCAGTCGCCCCTGTGTATCGTAGATGTAGGTTCCCGCCGAATGATCCATCGTGTAGCTGCCCGGTGTCGTTCCCGGCTGCTTCTGGTAGATCACCTTGTAGTCCGCGGCTGTCTTCGCCAATGCGTCGGCGTCGCCGCGCAAGCCGAGGAATCGCTTGTCGAACGCGGGCACATATTGCGCGAGGACTTGTGGCGTGTCGCGCGCTGGATCGACCGTGACGAACAGCACTTGCACGCGATCGGCCGCGGCGCCCAGGCGCTTCATCGCCTCGGCGAGCTCGGCGAGCGTGACCGGGCACACATCGGGACAGTGCGTATAGCCGAAGAACATCACGACGACCTTGCCGCGAAAGTCCTCGAGCGTGCGCGGCGTGCCGTTGAAATCGGTCAGCGCGAAGTCGCGGCCGAGGCTCGACCCGGTGATGTCGGACGCGCGGAACTTCTGCGCCGGCGGCGCGCATCCCGCCAGCACGCCTGCACACAGCAGTACCAGCAACAGCCCGAGCGCGCGCCTCATTGCCAGTAGTGGTCGATCAGCAGCGCAGTGAACAGCGCGGCCAGATAGATGATCGAATAGCGGAATGCGCGGCGGGCGAGTGCGTCGCTGTAGTTGCGCCACAGCGCCCAGGCGTAGCCAAGGAAACCGGCGCCGAGCCCGAGTGCGGCGCACAGGTACGGGATGCCGCTCATCCTGATCGCGTAGGGCAGGCAACTCACCGCCACCAATACCAGCGTGTAGAGCACGATCATCAACCGCGTATAGCGCGAGCCGTGGGTGACAGGCAGCATCGGCAAACCGGCCCGCGCGTAGTCCTGCGTGCGATACAGCGCGAGCGCCCAGAAATGCGGCGGAGTCCACGCGAAGATGATCAGGAACAGGATCAACGCCTCTGCGGACACCGAATTGGTGATCGCGACCCAGCCGAGCACCGGCGGCATCGCGCCGGAAGCGCCGCCGATGACGATATTCTGCGGCGTCGCCGGTTTCAGCAGCACGGTGTAAATGATCGCGTAGCCGACGAACGTCGCCAGCGTCAACCACATCGTCAGCGGATTGACGAATGACCACAGCACCCATAGCCCGCTGCCGCCGACGACCGATGCGAACAGCAGCGTCGCTCGCGGCGTCAGCTGGCCCGCCGGCAACGGCCGCCAGCGCGTGCGCAACATCGCCGCGTCGATCTTCTGCTCGACCAGGCAATTGATCGCCGCCGCCGCCCCGGCGACCAGCGCAATGCCGACGGTGGCGAAGAACACGCGTGCCGGCGCAGGGATGCCCGGAACGGCCAGGAACATGCCGATCACCGCGCAGAACACGATCAGCGACACGACTCGCGGCTTGGTCAGCGCGAGAAACTGCCGCAGGCGACTTTCGGTGATGGTAAGCGTGTTCATGGGCAATGGGTCGCGAGAGCGGGTGCAGCGGCAGCGGCAGTGCGCGATTCGTCATTTTACGCGATCGCGTCCCCCATGATTGGCGCGTCAGCCGATCTGGGATGCGCGCAGCAGCCGCGACAGGTCGTTGGCCAGCTTCTTGATATCCGGCGCGCGCGGCCACGCGAGCACTTCGTTGCCGAACGGATCGACCAGGTAGATCGCGCCAGCGCCCTGCGGCCAGTCCGCCAGTGCGGCGGCCGGCGCTCGCACGATCATCAGGTCCGGATGCGCGGCGAGCAGCGCCGGCGGCACCGTCGCGCCGTCCGTGACCAGCCACACGCGGACCACGCGATCGCGCTCGCGGCCCTGGATCGTGCGCGCCTGGCGCATCGCATACAACGCACCTTCGCAGGTTGCGTCACAGGCGCCGCCGGCGGCGGTCAGCATTACCCAGCGGCCGGACAGTCCTGCCAGCGTGAAGGCACCGCCATCGGCAGCGGTGCCCACCAACGGCGGCGCCGGCGCGGTGACCAGCAGGCTTCCATAGTTGGTGCGGCTGTCGCGCGGTATGAAGTGGTACACCAGCCACGACACGATCATCGGCGCGATGCAGACCAGCGCGATGAGGACCAGCGGCATGCGCGACGGCACGCGCCTGGTGCCGGGAACATTCATTTGCGGAAGAACCGGAACCCGACCCACAGCCCGGCGACGACGACCGCGAACGCGATCCACTGCAGCATGTAGCTGCGATTGGTGTCGACGCCGAAGTCCGGCGGGGGCCAGTTGCGCACCAGGCCGTCGTGCGCATCCTGAGAATCCTGTTCGATGATGACCGGCAGCACGGCAATGCCGGTGGCCGCCGCGAAGCGGGCGGGGTCGAGGTTCTGCCACACACTGCCCTCCGGCGCGGCAGTTCCGAACTCCAGGTAGCGGCCCGGTAGCTGGATGCGGCCGTGCACGACGACATCTCCGGCCTCGACCGCAGGCTGCGGCACGTCGCTGCGCGAAGCGCCTCGCGGCACGAAGCCGCGATCGACGAGCACGCTGCGCCCGTCGTGCAGCAGCAGCGGCGTCACCACGTGATAGCCGACCCGTCCCTGCTCGATGCGATTGTCGATCAGGATCTGGTGGCGGCTGTCGTAGTGGCCCGCCAGCGCGACCGGCTGGAAGCGCCACGTCGACCAGTCGGTAACCTGCTGCGGAAGATCGATCGCCGGCATCGCGCGCGCCGCCTCGAGCTTCGCGCGCAGCACCTCCTTGCCCTGCATCCGCGCGTGCTGCCAGTAGGCGGCGCACAGGAAAAGCGCGACCAGCGCGGCCGCGGCCAGCGTCGGCACGCGTCCGACGCCGCGATGTGCGATCTCGCGCTGCGGCGTGCTGTCCAATCGATTAGACTGCGGTGTCATGAAGGCGATCGTCATCATCGTACTCGCGGCGATCGTCGCCGCGTTGTTCAGCGCGCTGGTATTCCTGTACCGCGACCGTGGCCACGGCATGCGCATGCTGACTGCGTTGACCGTCCGCGTCTGCCTGTCGGCGGCGCTGGTGGCGTTCCTGGTGCTGTCGTACTACATGGGCTGGATCTCGCCCAACGGCATGCGCTAGCGCAACAGCGCAAGCGCGAAGCTCGCCGCTACGCGAGCGTCCACCTAGAGCATGTCGGTGGAAATGCCCACGCGATCGGCGACTCGCGCCCGCTGCGGCTACAGCCAGTACACCATCACGAAGAGCATCAGCCATACGACGTCGACGAAGTGCCAGTACCACGCGGCCGCCTCGAACGCGAAGTGATGCTCGGCGTCGAAGTGTCCGCGGAACACGCGAACCAGCATGACCGTCAGCATGATCGCGCCGATGGTCACGTGGAATCCGTGGAATCCCGTCAACATGAAGAATGTCGACCCATACACGCCCGACGACAGCTTGAGGTTGAGCTCGGTATAGGCGTGATGGTATTCGAACGCCTGGAAGAACAGGAACAGGAAACCGAGCGCGATCGTCAGGAACAGGAACAGCTTCAGCCTGCCGCGATGGCCGAGCTTCAGCGCGTGGTGCGCGATCGTCAGCGTGACACCCGAGCTCAGCAGGATGATCGTATTCAGCAGCGGAATACCGATCGCCGCCATCGGCGTGAACTGGCTCTTGATGTAGGGTCCGGCAGTCGGCCATGCCGAGCTGTAGTCGGGCCACAGCAACTTCGAGCCGAGCGCGCCGAGGTCGGGCACGGACAGGTTGCGGATGTAGAACAGCGCGCCGAAGAAGGCCGCGAAGAACATGACTTCGCTGAAAATGAACCAGCTCATGCTCCAGCGAAACGAGCCGTCGACCTTTTTGCTGTACAGCCGGTGTTCCGATTCGCCGATCACGTCCCCAAACCAGCCGAACAGCATGAACAGCAGCACGCAGAAGCCGGCGGCAAGCAGCCACGGCCCCACCGCGTGGTGGTTGAACCACGCTGCCGCGCCAAGCGCCATCAGGAACAGTGCGATCGAGCCGAGGATCGGCCAATACGATGGCTGCGGTACGAAATAAGCGGGCTGCGTGCCGCTGATGGGTGCGCTCATCGGTGTTTCCCTGTTGAAGCGTTAGTTGGCGCCTGCGACGGCGAAAAAAGTGTACGACAGCGACACCGTCGCCATGTCCTTCGGCATTTCCGGATCGAGCACGAACACCACCGGCATCTGCCGGTGTTCGCCCGGCCCGAGCGTCTGCCGCGTGAAGCAGAAGCACTCAAGCTTGCGGAAATAGCGCACCGCATTCTGCGGCGAATAGCTCGGGATCGCCTGTCCGGTGATCGTGTGATTGCTGGTGTTGGTGACGTCGTACAGGATCTGGCGCACTTCGCCGGGGTGCACGCTGACCACCGGCTGTTCCGGATGGAAAGTCCATGGCAGCTTGCTGAGGTTGGAATCGAGCTCGACGCGCACATTGCGCGTCAGGTCGACCTGCGTGTTTTCAACTGCGTCGGCGCGATCGACGTCACGCAAACCAGTGGCACGGCAGATCTGGTTGTAGAACGGCACCAGTGCGTAGCCGAAGCCGAACATGAACAGCACGACAACGCCCAGGCGGCTCAGCAGCTTCCGATTGCGCAGCGTCAGGCGCGACAGCGGACCGGTGAACGCGCTCATCGGTCGCGCACGTTGCGGGTGAGCGCCACCACCAGCAGGATCAGCCCGGCGAGGCCGAGAATGCTCATCCCCGTCTCGAGACCACCTATGTAGCGGGCAACGATGGCGCCGGCGAAGAAGGCCACCGCCACCGACGCCAGGATCAGCGCCACGCGCACGTTGGCGTGTCGCAATCGCTGCGCGTCGTCGCGGCGAACGTCCGGCGCATGCATGTGCGAACCGTTGCGCATGTGCCTACTTGACGACCGGCGGCGTCTCGAACGTGTGGTACGGCGCAGGCGACGGCAGCGTCCATTCGAGCGAAGTTGCGCCTTCCCATGGCTTGGCCGGCGCCTTGGCGCCTTTGCCGGCGATGCACTTCAGCACCGCGTACAGGAAAATCAGCTGCGACAGGCCGAACCAGAATGCGCCGACCGACGACACCATGTTCCAGTCGGTGAACTGCTGCGAGTAGTCGGGAATGCGTCGCGGCATGCCGGCCAGGCCCAGGAAATGCATCGGGAAGAACGCGACGTTGAACGCGATCAGGCTCGACCAGAAGTGCAGGCGTGCG
>JBDTJK010000194.1:0-3617 GCA_039935875.1 Casimicrobiaceae bacterium | reverse complement strand
GATTTGAAGCTTCAGCTTGCGGGCGCATGATAAATGCCGCTAAAGCGAGGTTCGCTCCAGCCTGGACATACCAGGCGGGGCACACGAAACCCGTTCGCTGGCATTGCGGACGGGTTTTTTGTTTGGGCGGGTGAAAAGATGAGCACTTCGAACACACGCGGCTTCACCACTGCGATCCTGCATTCCGATCGCGATGGCGCGATCGAGCACGGCGCGCTGCACAAGCCGCTGCACCTGTCGGTGGCTTATGGCTACCGTAGCGCCGACGCGCTCGCGGCGGTATTCCAGGGCCGCGCACAAGGCTACGCATACGGCCGCCAGGGCAATCCGACGACCGCCGCGCTCGAGGCCAAGGTGACGGCGATGGAGCGTGGCGTCGGCAGCGTCTGCTACGCGACTGGCATGGCGGCGATCGGCGCGATCCTGATCGCGCTTCTCAAGCACGACGACCACATCGTGTCGTCGCAGTTCGTGTTCGGCAACACCAACAGCATGCTCGACACGCTCGCCAACCACGGCACGCGCGTGACGTTCGTCGACGCCACCGACGCGCGCAATGTCGAGTCGGCGATCACCGGCAAGACACGGATCGTGTTCGTCGAGACCATTGCCAATCCGCGTACGCAGGTCGCAGATCTCGCACGCATCGGCGAGATCTGCCGCGCGCGGGGCATTCTCTACGTCGTCGACAACACGATGACGTCGCCGTGGCTTTTCACGCCGGTGGACGTCGGTGCGGGCCTCGTCGTCAACGCACTGACCAAGTACATTGGCGGGCACGGCAACGCGCTCGGCGGCGCGGTCACCGACACCGGACTGTTCGACTGGACGCGCTTTCCCAACATCGCCGACAGCTACAGGAAGCAGAAGCCCGTGCAGTGGGGAATCATGCAGCTGCGCAAGAAGGCGTTGCGTGATTTCGGTGCCACGCTCGGCGCCGAAGCGGCGCACCACATCGCGATCGGTGCCGAGACGCTGGCGCTGCGGATGGACCGCCAATGCGCGAATGCGATGGCGCTCGCGCGCTTCCTCGACGCCCATCCAAAGGTGCGCGCCGTGCATTACCCGGGACTCGCCGCGCACGCGCAGCATTCGCTCGCGCGCTCGTTGTTCCGCGACTTCGGCGCGCTGATGGCGTTCGAGCTCGCACCCGACGTCGATTGCTTCGCGATGCTGGACCGGCTGCGCGTGGTCGTCCTCTCATCCAACCTCGGCGACAACCGCACATTGGCGATTCCCGTCGCGCAGACGATCTTTTACGAAATGGGCGCCGAACGCCGCGCGCAGATGGGCATCGCCGATGGACTCGTGCGTGTGTCCATCGGCATCGAGGACACGCACGACCTGGTCGGTGATTTCGCGCAGGCGCTCGACGCTGCGGCGTGACGTCGAGGCCGGCAGGTGGCAGTCGGCCTCGCCGTCACGACACATTCGTCGGGACGGTCCGCCGTCGATGGACGAGCAACGCCAGCGGAATCCAGCCGAGCCAGCGCACAAGGTCGATGATCTCGTGCTTCCATTCCCACGCGTCGATCGGATCGAACCTGTCGCTGAAACGCTGCTCGACATAACCGAACAGCGACAGCCATGCGACGACGACGGCGATCACGATCGATTGTGCACGCGCGTCCGGCGATAGCGTGCTCCAGATCGGCAGCGCGACGAGGCCGCCGACGATTGCCACGGACAGCGCGGTGCGGGTCCACGGCTCCGCGGCGAACACGCCGGTCAGCGCGGGCTCGCTGGCGATCATCTTGGCGGCCGTCCAGCCGAGCACCGCGGCGCCGAACCACATGATCTGCGGATAGCGCTCGACCCACGTCAGCACGAGTGTCGAACCCCATACGACGATCGGCACCGAGATCGCGAGGCCGATGACGACGAGCCACAGGTTGCCGTGCGCGGCGCCACCGACGGCCAGCACGTTGTCGATGCCCATGATGGCGTCGGCAATGATGATCGTCTGGATCGCGCCACGTACCGATCGTCGGGCCTCGACGCCGTGGCCCGGAGCAGCATCGGCGCGCGTCAATTTCCAGGCGACGTAGATCAGCCCGAGCCCGCCCACTACCAGGAACCCGGGGATTTTCAGCAGCCACACGACGATGCTGGTCAGCAGGATGCGCACGCCGATCGCGCCAATCGTTCCCCAGATGACCACGACCCTCTGTTGCGCCGGCGGCACGTTGCGTGCGGCAAGTCCGATGACGATCGCGTTGTCGCCGGCCAGCACGAGGTCGATGACGATGATCGACGCCAGCGCCGACCACCATGCGGAGGAAAGGAATTCGAGGGCCATGCTGCGAACGTCCTGGTTCAGTTGTCGATGGCGTAGGTTCGCAGGCCGTGCCGGCCGGCTTCGAGCACATGGCCACGGTCATGCCAGGCAGCGAGCACGATGCGCTCGCGCGGGCTGCCATCGACGACCGATTGATGGCGTGCCGGCCGGTGCGTATGGCCGTGGATGATGCGGCGCGCATCGTGCGCGCGGAATGCGCTGTCCACTGCCACAGCGGCCACGTCGGTGATCGAATCCGGTTTCAATGCGGTTGCGTTGCGGCTCTTGCGGCGCAGCCACCATGCGATGCCGCGCCGCGCGATCGGCGGCATCGCCAGCAGCCGCTGCACGGAACGCGGGGTGCGGATGCGTGCGCGGTACGCCTGGTATTCGGTGTCGTCGGTGCACAGCTCGTCGCCGTGCGTGAGCAGCGTGCGCTCGCCATTGAGCACGATCAACTGCTGTTCGGGCATCAGTTGCGCGCCTGTCTCGCGCATGAAGCGCTCCCCCAGCAGGAAGTCGCGGTTGCCGCGCGCGACGTGCAGTGCGACACCGGCGTCGCTGACCGCGCGCAGCGATCGCGCGATTTCGGCTGCGTACACGTTGTCGAGCTGGTCGTCACCGATCCACCAGTCGAACAGGTCGCCAAGCACGTACAGCGCTGCTGCCTGGCGGGCGGGCCCGCGTGCGAACGCGTGAAACGCCGCCAGTGGCGCCGGCCGCGCGGGCGCCAGGTGCAGGTCCGACACGAACAGCGTGGGCGCGTCGGCCGCGGACATCGCCTACTCCGCAGGCAACACGATGGTGCAGGCGTGCAAGCCGGACACCGGTGCGCGGTCGCCAGTCAAACGGTGACGACTTCCGCGCGCTGCAGCAACACGTCTTCCTTCGGCACGTTCTCGTGGAAGCCGCTGGTCGCGGTTTCGACCTTGCGGATCTTGTCGACGACGTCGGTACCCTCGACTACCTTGCCGAACACGCAGTATCCCCAACCCTGGCCACCGGGCGACTTGAAATCGAGGAAGTCGTTGTCGGCGACATTGATGAAGAACTGGCTCGACGCCGAATGCGGATCGCCGGTGCGTGCCATCGCCAGCGTGTATTTCTTGTTCTTGAGGCCGTTGGCGCCCTCGTGCGCGATCGTCTTGCGCGTCGGCTTCTGTTTCATCCCGGCTTCCATGCCACCGCCCTGCACCATGAAATTGTCGATCACGCGATGGAATACCGTGTTGTCGTAGTGGCCATCGGTCACGTACTGGATGAAGTTGTCGACGGTGACCGGCGCCTTGTCGCGGTCGAGCTCGACGACGATGTCGCCGAAATTGGTGGCGAGCTTCAC
>JBDTJK010000193.1:0-13632 GCA_039935875.1 Casimicrobiaceae bacterium | reverse complement strand
TCGACACCGAGCTTCAGCGTCAGTTGCTGCGAATTCCTGCGCGTCACGTCCGCGCTCGCGGACGGCGCAAGCGCAATGCCGGCGAGCGGCACCGCGACCAGCTTCGCCGAAGCGCCCGCCTCGACCTGCTCGAGCCGGTCCAGCACCAGCGTGATGCTGGCATCACGCAGGTCGACTTCGCGCGGGTCGCCGCTGCACCCGTGCAGGCTGCCACGCACATGCCAGTGGACCTCGCGCAATTGCGCCTTGAGGTCGTCGATGAACGCGTCAACCGGCATGCCGTCGACGATGCTCGTTGCCGGCATCGACGCGCAACCGGCGGCGAGCCACGGCAGCAGCGCGAGCGTGCGCGCGACTCGGCCGATGTTCATGTGGGGCTGCGCCTTGCGCGACGCGAGTCATCGGCGCAGGCGACGAGCTCGTTGACCAGGTCGCGCATCGGCGGATCGGCAATCGGCTCGCTGACCTGCACGGTGCGCTGGCGCGCGCCGTCGTCGATCGCGATCGTGTAGCACTGCGCGTCGCGTGCCTTGCTGGTCGGCTCCGGCGCTGCGGGATCAAAGAAACGTGCGCCGTCGACCAGCCTGCGCAGGCGGGCAGCGTGCGCGGCAGGAAGTGCGGATGCATCGATCGTCACCGGCTCGCGCAGTCGCGGAAAATTCGCGAGGCCACCTTCGACGCTGAACCGTATCTTCATGCGCGTGTCGCCGCAACGCCAACTTCGGTCCACGCGCCCGCCACTGCCTTGCGTGCCGTCGCGCCGAACAGGTGATCGGCGTTGGCAATGGTGCGGTCGGCGAACTGCGCGAACGTCGCCGTCGCGCGCAGCGCGGGATCGCGTAGTGTTTCATACCAGATGCGGCCTGCCTTCTCCCACGCATGGCCGCCGAGCGCCATGGCCGCCAGGTAGAAGGCGTGATTGGGGATTCCCGAATTGGTGTGCACGCCACCGTTGTCGGCCGACGTCTGAACATAGCCTGCCATCGTCGCCGGCTGGTCGTCCTTGCCGAGCACGGGATCGTCGAACGCAGTGCCGGGTGCCTTCATCGAACGCAACGCAACGCCGTGGACCTTCGCCGTCAGCAATTCGGCGCCGATCAGCCAGTCGGCGCTGGCCGCAGTCTGCTTGCGCGCGAACTGCTTGACCAGCGACCCGAACACGTCCGACACCGATTCGTTCAGCGCGCCCGATTCGCCGACGTACACCAGGTTGACCTCGTCCCCGGTGACGCCATGCGTCAACTCGTGCGCGATCACGTCGAGCGATGCAGTGAAACGGTTGAACAGGTCGCTATCGCCGTCGCCGAACACCATCTGTGCGCCATTCCAGAACGCGTTGTCATATCTGCGTCCGTAGTGGACGCTGGCGTCGAGCGCCATGCCTGCGTCGTCGATCGAGTTGCGCCGGTACACCTGCTGGTAGAAGTCGAACGTGGCGCCGAGGCCGTCGTACGCTTCGTTGACTTCGACATCCTTGCCGCGCGCACTACCTTCGTTGCGCACTGCCTTGCCGGGCAGCGTGCTCTTGTGTACGGCATCGTAGATCGTGCGCTGCTTCGCGACCGGGGCCTGCGCCAGGCGTGCACGCGACACGCCGCGTGGCAACAACTGCGCGGTGGCGCGCGTCAGGCGCTGCGTGGCATCGGTCGCCAGCGTTTGCAGTGCCGCGTCGCGCTGGGCTGGGGAGCCGTTGCGGGCGATGCTGCGCAGCACCGCTGGCGGGACAATGGCACAACAACCGCAGTAACGATCACTCCCCATTGATCGGCTCCTTTCGCGGATCACGCTGCGAGGGCGCATCACAGTCAGATCGGCGGCACCGATCCGTTGGCACCGACACTGATGCGTGCCGCGGCGATGGTGCCGTCGGGACCGCGCTCGCCGTTGACGATGACATGAGCACCTGGCGTCAATGCGGAAAGGTCGCCGTTGGCGGTGGTGACCACCGGCACGCTATCAGGCACGACGATCGTCTGCGCGCCGCCGGGATAGCTGAGTGTCAGCTTGCGCGACCCGTGTCCGTTGCTCGCCGCGGCAACCGTCGCATTGGTCATTGACGACTTGACCGGCGGCGCCGCCACGGTCTTCACGGTGGCGTTGGTCATCGTCGTCCCCGGCGGGCCACCCATCGGGTGGTGACCTTCGCCAGTGCCTCGCTGCGCCTCGGCAAATACATGCACCTCGCTGGCGAGCAGCGATCCGTCCGCCTGCGGTGTCGCCGTAACGCCGATGTAGGCATTGTTGCCGAGAACTGCGTGGTCGGCAGGCGTGCGTACGCCGATGCGCGTGCTGGAGTCGACGCTGACGTGCTCCGCCTTGCCATCCGACGTGATCGTCAGCGCATTGCCGACAATGCTGGCAATCGTCCCCGCGACGCGTGCCGGTGCCGCACCTGCAGTCGCTGCGCCGAGCAACCCAAACGCCGCCGCGGCTGCAACGTTTCGTAACAAGCCTGTCATGCTATGCGCCCTTGCCCTGTCGGGGTGGCTATCATGCGCCGGAACTTCCGCGGGTGCGAGAGGGCCTAACGTTGCATTGTCATTGGAGGGGAATCGCATGTCGAACACATTCGTGAGCACCTCACTGGCCGCCATGGCCTGCGTCGCGTGGGCCGTCCCCGCTGCAGCAGCGAATCCGCCATCGCAGGCATTCATCCCGGCACCTTCGATTGCGCAGGGGCGAACGGCTGCGGCACAACCCGCAGACGGACCGGCCGAGCCTCCGGCGTCGGTGCAATGGGTCGACCAGCAGGTGGCCCAATACCGGACACAGGTCGAGGCGCGGGTGGCGCGCGGCGACATGAGTCCCGACGAGGCCGAGCGGCTGATCGGATGGCATCGCTGGCAGCTGCAGCAACAGGCGGCCGGACAGGCACCGGCTCCGGCGATCATTGCGCGCCAGAACGCCGACGACGACGCGCGGCGCCGCGTTGCCGCCAATGCGCCTTACCCGCCAGCCTATTACGGTGCATATCCCGCGCCCTACTATCCACCCGCGTACACGCCCTATTACTACGACCCGCGCTACAGAGGTCCGCTGGTCCCCGGCATCAGTGTCTGCACCGGCGGCTTCGGACGCCACTATTCGGCCGCATTCTGCTTCTAGGCAAAACGTTCAAGTTGAACAACTGCGGTCGCGCGTTGCGCAACCTGTGACGCTCACCCAGGCGGCTTGAGGATCACGCTACCCGGCGGGTTGGGCAACGGCAACGGGCGGTTCGCGCACTTCAGCGTGCTGCTCCAATACAGGCTGCCGGCGCCGAAATAGGCCGTCAACGCATTTTCCACCGCAGGGCCCGCGCGTCCCGCCGCGCGCATGTCGCGCAACCCCCCGCAATTGGCCTGTGGCTCGTCGTTGGTCGGAATGCGTGCGTGCGCGCATTCATGGAAAAATATGAAATCGTGGACAACCGGCGGCAGCGCCTTCAGCCGGGTCATGTTCCACGCGATCGCGTAACCACCATTTTCGGGAAATGTCATACCCGTGCGGTCGCGCATCACCGGATCGGACGCGGGCGCTTCGTATTCGCGCACCGATACCCCACGCGCCGTGCAGGTGATCGACGTGCCGTCCGCCAGTGTGAAGCCTTGCGCCGCCGGAACCACGGCCAGCACCAGCAGGACAGACGCGATCGACAAGGACGTCTTTGGCATTGGTGAATATTACCAGCGAATGCGGAAGCGAAACTGCGCTGAGTCCGCTCCACGTCATTGACTGTACCGCCGCGTCGCCTGCCCGGGCGTTGGGATGCGCGAGCCGCGTGACCTATCTTCCTTGTCGGGACACGGGTCGGCGGCCGCGCTGGAGCGGCGCACGACGCCACGCCGCGTAAAATGGCCGACCATGCGCAACGATGCGGTACTCACGCGCCAGCTGTGGCTGGTGGGCGTCGGCTTTTTCATGCAGACGCTGGATTCGACGATCGTCAACACGGCTCTGCCGTCGATGGCGACGAGCCTCGGCGAGAGTCCGCTGCGGATGGAATCCGTCATCGTCGCCTACACGCTGACGATGGCGATGGTGATACCCGCCTCCGGCTGGCTCGCGGATCGTTTCGGGATGCGCACCACGTACCTCGCGGCAATCCTGTTGTTCGTCGCCGGATCGATCGCGTGCGCGTCGTCGCGCACGCTCGACCAGTTGGTGGCTGCACGCGTGTTGCAGGGCATGGGTGGCGCGATGCTGCTTCCGGTCGGGCGCCTGTCGCTGCTGCGGACTTTCCCTCGCCAGCGACTGCTCGAAGCGATGAGCTTCGTGGCGATCCCCGGCCTGATCGGTCCGCTGATCGGCCCGACGCTCGGCGGCTGGTTGACGCAGGTGGCCTCCTGGCACTGGATCTTCCTGATCAACGTGCCGGTCGGAATCGCCGGCGCCATCGCGACCCGCCATTACATGCCCGAAGGCCGCATCAGCAACCTGCCGCGTTTCGACCTTGCGGGCTACGGCCTGTTGACCTTCGGCATGATCGCGATATCGATGGCATTCGAGGGCCTCGGCGATTTCGGCATGCGCCAGGCCACCGTGCTGCTGCTGCTGGTGGGCGGCGCCATCGGCATTGTCGCCTACTGGCTGCACGCGAGCCGCGTGTCGAACCCGTTGTTCTCGCCGCAATTATTCGTCGTACCGACATTTCGTGTCGGCCTGCTCGGCAACCTGTTCGCGCGCATCGGCGTCGGCGCCATGCCATTCCTTATTCCATTGGTGCTGCAGGTCAGCCTTGGCTATTCGCCGCTCGAAGCCGGGATGATGATGCTGCCGGTGTCCGCTGCCAACCTCGGCACCAAGCGCTACGTGATGCGCCTCGTCACGCGATTCGGCTACCGGCGGGTGCTGATCCAGAATACGCTGTCGATCGGCATCACGATGGCATGCTTCGGCGTGTTCTTCGCGGAAGCGCCGATGTTCATCAAGTTCCTGCTGCTCGCGTTCCTCGGTGCCCAGAACTCGCTGCAGTACTCGGCGATGAATACGGTCGTGCTGAAAGACCTGGGACCTGGCCAGGCAAGCGGCGGCAACAGCCTGCTGTCGATGTCACAGATGCTGTCGATGAGCCTGGGAGTCACGGTGGCCGGTGCGATGCTGGCGGCCTTCAGCGAGATATTCGGACACTCGACGCCGGCGGAAACACTTTCGTCGTTCCGCGCGACGCTCGCCTGCATCGGCGTAATGACCGCCGCCTCGGCGTGGATTTTCTGGCAACTCGATCCCGACGCGCCCTCCCGCGCGGAAATTCCGCCGGCACGCGACGACAAATTGCACTAGCCACCGGTCGTTGCACCGCCCATCACCTGCAGCACGATGCCGCTGATGAACGACGAATCGGCCTCCGAGGCCAGGTATACGTATGCCGGCGCAAGCTCCGAAATTCATTGCTGCTTTCGTGACTGCGGTTAGCGTCCTGTGTGTCGCCGACTTCGCGTGGCTCGGTCTCATCGCCAAGCCATTCGTGAAGCGAGAAATCGGAGCGCTGATGTACGAAACCCCAGGATGGCAGCCGATTGCGCTGTTCTATTCGATGTACGCGGTGGCGCTATGGGTCTTCGCCATCTCACCCGCGCTCGATGCAGGCCCTTGGCGCGCAGCGCTGCTCGGGGCGCTGTTCGGGCTCTTCTGTTACGCGACGTACGACCTGACCAATTACGCGACGCTCAAGGGGTGGTCGGTTTCGTTCGCACTGGTGGACGTCGCGTGGGGCACATTGCTGAGCGCCGCGGCGGCTGCCGCTGGAAATTGGGCCGCTCGCCATGCCGGCTGACGTTACGCTGCATCGCTGTCGTTGATCCGCATCGAGCGCCTTGATCAACGCGAATGACTCAGCGTTCGTCCGGCGCCGGCGTGGACGCGAAAAGCGCGCCTTCCCCTGCGTCGAGAGGTGGCCGACCGAGGCGCTCGAATTCGGCGATGACTTGCGCGCCCAGCAACATCACCAGCGCAGCGAGTTCCACTGACAGCAGCACCGCGATCGCCGTCGTCAGCGATCCATAGACAACCTGTATCTGCGACATCGTCGCGTAATACCAGACCAGCACACGCCTGGTGACTTCCCACAGCAGACCCGCTGCGATGCCGCCGATCAGCGCGTGGCGCCACGAAATGCGGCCGACCGGCATCACCAGATAGATCGATGCCATCACCAGGATCTCGCCGACCACACCCACGAGGTACAGCAGCAAAGTGACGACGCCCGTCAATCGATGCGCTTCGCCGAACAACTGCACGTCGCGCTGCGACAATCCACCGAGCTGACCCGCGACGACCGTCAGCACCAGCCAGCCGAGCGCCAGCATCAGGATGAACAGGTAGGGCATCACCGCCGACATCAGGAAATGCCGCCGGCGCTGCGCGACGCGGTGCACGAATATCACCGACATCGCATTCTCCAGTATCGTGAACGCAAGGGAACTGAAGAAGATCATCGTCAGCAGCAGGAACCCGCCGATCGCTTCACGGTGCGCAAGGAACGCGCGCAGCTCGCCGACGATCGCCTCCGATTGACCCGGGACGACGAACTCGAGGTATTCACGCAGCGTTGCGAACAGCCGTTCCGGGTCCATCACGTGCGAAAGCACGATCATCACGAGTATCAGCAGCGGCACCAGCGACAACAGTGTGTAGTAGGCAACTGCGCCAGCGAGCAACACACCCTGGTTGGCACCAAAGCCCTTCAGCACCGCACGCGCAAATCCCGCCGGATTGCGCAACACGAGCGCGACCCGCATCGAATCTCCGCGTGCGCCGGCAGGCGGCGGTGCAACGCGAATTGGCGACGTTACCTTGGACATTTTCGCATTTTGCGCTGGAACCACTACGTCGCGTGTCGGACGAATGCGGATTCTGCTGGCAACCGGCACCCATCCTTGGCGCATCGCTGGCGCGCGGCGATTGCGCGCGCTCCGCGCGCGAGGCGACCTCTTGCGCGTGCCGGTGATGCGCACTGCCTTTCGCCGCATGCGTGTTTGACGTGGGCGCAGCACGGGCGATTCGCGGCAACATGTGCGCCGGCAATCGATCGGGATTGCGCGCGATATAATCCGCTGCCCATCGCGCGCGTCCGCACTTGGCCCGCTCGCGCCATTCCAATCCGAAAATTCCTGCACCCGATCCGTAACCGCACCGCCTGCGCAGCGTTGCGGTGCGCGCTGTGCCAACGCCGATGAGCTTGCCGGTCATCCTCCTCGCCACAGCGATCGCACCTTCGCTGCGCGACGCGCTCGCCACCCGCTGCGAAGTGCTCGGCCCGCTTGCCGGCGACAGCCCTTTCGCCATGCAAGCGCGCGCCATGCCTGTTGCGCAGTGCGTTCGTGTGCGGGCGATCATCAGCATAGGCGCGGTGCTGATCGGCGGCAACACGCTCGCGCTGTTTCCGTCGCTCGGCCTCGTATGTTTTACCGGCAGCGGGTACGAGGGCGTCGACCTTGCGGCGGCAAGGCTGCGCGGTATCGCGATTGCGCACAGCGGCAATGCCAATGCCGCGAGCGTGGCCGAGCTCGCGGTCGGACTGATGATCGCCAGCGTGCGCGGGTTTCGCGAGGAGACGCTGCGCCTGCGCAACGGCGAATGGTCGGGCGTCTCCAGTGCGCGGCCAAGCGTGCGCCGCGGACTCGGCGGACGCAGGCTCGGCATCTACGGCATGGGCGCGATCGGCGGCGAAATCGCGCAGCGCGTGCTGCCCTTCGGCATGCAGATCGGCTATCACAACCGGCGGCCCATCGCGGGATCGGCCGCGGTGTATTGCGCGTCGCTGCACGAGCTTGCGCAGTGGTGCGACGTGTTGATGATCAGCGTGCGTGCCGATCGCACGACGCGTCACGCGGTTAACGCCTCGGTGCTTGACGCGTTGGGCCGCGATGGCCACGTGATCAACATAGCGCGCGGCAGCGTGGTCGACGAAACTGCGCTGGCCGATGCGCTTTCACGCGGCGCGATCGCCGGCGCAGGGCTCGACGTGTTCGAAAACGAGCCCATCGTACCGCCTGCGCTGCTGGCATTGCCCACGCTGGTCGCGTTGCCGCACATCGGCGGCGCATCGACGCAGGCACGCGAAGCGATGCACGCCATGGTGCTCGCCAACGTCGACGCCTTTTTTGCAGACTTGCCACTGCCGGCACCCGTGCGCGGATGAGCGCTGCGGGCAACGATTCGATCCTCGCGGAGCGGACATTCGTCCGCTTCTGGCTCGGTCGCGTATGTTCGGTGTTCGCCTACCAGATGCTGTCGGTGGCAATTGGCTGGCAGGTGTACACGCTGACGGGCAGTGCGCTGGACCTGGGCCTCGTGGGACTCGCGCAATTCACACCGTCCGTAGCGCTGATGCTCGTTGTTGGCCATGTCGCCGACCGCTTTGACCGGCGCAGGATCATCCGTACGTGTCAGTGGGTGGAAGCCGCTGCAATCGGCGCGATCGCCATCTCGACGATCTTCGGGCACGTCACCGAAGGGATGATCTTTGCACTGGTTGGGGCGATCGGCGCCGCGCGTGCATTCGAAACGCCAACGGTTCAGGCACTGCTGCCATTCACCGTCAGCCCGCGCCACCTTCCGCATGCCGTGGCGCTGTCGTCGACGGCTGGCCAGACGGGCATCGTGCTCGGTCCGGCGCTGGGTGGCTTCCTGTACGTTGCCGGTCCGTCGTTCGTGTACCTGCTGTGCGCAACGTTGTTCATCGTATCCAGTGTGCTGCTGGGCTGGCTGACGCCGGTGCGGAGCGCGGCGGCGCACGTGATCAGCAATTCGCGCTCGATCTTCGCGGGCATCGCTTTCATTCGCAGCAAGCGTGCGCTGCTCGGCGCGATCTCGCTCGACCTGTTCGCTGTGCTGCTGGGCGGCGCAACGGCGTTGTTGCCGATATTCGCGCGCGATATCCTGCATACGGGTCCGTGGGGACTGGGACTGCTGCGCTCGGCGCCGGCAGTGGGTTCGCTGGCGACTGCGGTGTGGCTTGCACGCCGCCCGATTCAGCGCCGCGCCGGGCGCAAGATGTTCATCGGTGTTTTTTCGTTCGGCATCGCGACGATCGTATTCGCGCTGTCGAACTGGTTTCCACTATCACTCGTGGCCCTGGTGATGCTCGGCGTTTCCGACACGATGAGCGTCGTCGTGCGCCAGTCGCTGGTACAGCTGAATACACCGGATCACATGCGCGGACGCGTGGCGGCCGTAAACTCGATATTCATCGGCGCGTCGAACCAGCTCGGCGAATTCGAATCGGGGTTGACCGCGTCCTGGTGGGGTGCCGTGCCGGCGGTGGTGATCGGCGGAGTCGGCACGCTCGTGGTGGCGGGCCTGTGGATGCGGCTGTTTCCCGCACTGAGGAAGGTCGACCAGCTTGCCGTGCACGACGAGATGGACGCCGACCAGCGTCCCGCGTGAACCGAAGGTGGCGCGCAGCGGCTGCTCAGTTTCCGTAATCGCGTTGCGGCGGGCATTGCGGCACGGCGCCCCACAGTCCATCGCATAGTTCGAGGCGCGCGCGTTGCTCGCAATACGCCTTCGCCAGCACATCGGTGTTCGCGCATCCGGCAAACCGCTGCCGCAGTTGCAAGCGCCGGTCGGGTGGTTGCTGCACCGCGACGATGTTGGCCTTGGGCAGTGGTACTTCCTGTACCGGGGGTGCAATGACTTGCGGCAACGGCGCGATGACCACCGGCACCGGTGCCTTGACCCCCCTCCGCCTGGGTTTCGCCGGCAACTCCGGCACGAGTTGGATGGCTGGAGCGAGCGTATTGGCGAGCGCAGGCAGCGGCGCCAGTGCGGGCATGGGCAGCGGTGTTGCGACGACTGGTGGCACCGTCATCGCGGGCGCGACAACCACGTGCGAATCTTCGGCCCGATGCTGCACGTACAGGTATCCGATTACACCCAGCCCAAGCGCCAGCACGGCGATCACCGCGCGCATTGCGCTGCGACTTGTCTTCGCCGGCGGTAAAATTACCGCTGCCGCTTGCGCATCGGTCGAGTTTTTCCTGCTCGTGCGCCCACCGCGCATCTGCAGCGTGTCGCTGGCGCGCTTGGCCAGCGGCTGCAGCACCGAAGAAGGATCGTTGCGTGCCCGTTTCAATGCCGACCGGCAGGCGATGCACAGTTTCGCCCCCGGCAGCACCGTCGAGCCGCAAAATTCACAATTCACTTGCCACACCGCTCCCGACAGTCGCGGGCCCATACCCGCTGCATCCGTCATACCCACGCTGACGCCTCCCGTACCCGCGGAGGCGGATTATGACAGCGTCATGACCAGCGCGAAAGCCCCATGGTGGCGAATGGATACCATCTCCAGCGCACGTTGAAATGCCGTCGGGGTCGTGAAAGCAGGTTTCGCACCAGCGCAGCGCAGGGTACGCCAAACGCTTGACGTTTGCGCCTGCACGCGCTGCGTCACAACCTCCCGGGCTTCGGCTCCTCGAAGTCGACGTGTTGCGGAGGTGCGTCAAGGTCAAAATCGACCCAGTGTCCCTGCCGCCACTCGCCTTGCGCGCACTCGATCATTTGGGCTCCGTGATCGTACATGGCGTCCAGAACCTTATCATCGTTGCGTGTCCCATCCAAATTGACCGCGATCATGACGCCCGGCGGACGCAACGAGGGCTCATTCGGGTTTTCGCCCATGCTGCTAAGGGCGCCGGCCAAAGCGCCTGCATACGCGCCGACAGCCAACTCTCCGGCAACACCCATGGGTCCGATGACCGGCAGCGACAGTGCGCCGGCAACCACGCCCACGGCGCTGCCCACCACCGCTCCTTTCAGCGCGCCGCGGTCAGCGGGGCGTGCAGACGCATCGGCGTGTTCGTCGCCGCCTTGCGCAGGCTGGCCGTTATTTCCCGGCCCATCGAGCACGAACGTCTCGACATCGCCTGACACTACGCCGAGATCCCACAGCGCGTGCATTGCACCGTCGGCGGATGCCTGGTCGGCGAACACCGCAGCAGCGATTCTGGACATCGGCATCTCCTGTTGGCCGGACGCCCTGGCTGCGGCGATGCCTTAACGTATGCACGCCAGCCACGAATGGACATCGGTGATGGCTGATCCGTGCGTCGGCACGGCACCGACATCCGCCACTACGCGGCCCTGCGCCTGGCCACGGCTTCCAGCGCGCGGCGCGGATTGACCAGCGTGCGCCGGCCATCGGGGGTCTTGTCCGCCGTGCCGACAATCACGTCGACGAGCTCGCGCGGGGAAAGCTGCGGATCGATCGCCAGCAACTTGCCAGCCAGGTTCGCGACCTGGGGCGAGGCCATCGACGTCCCCGACTCCTTCAACCTGTCGCCGCCCGGAATCACGCTCTCGACCTGGTAGCCATCGGCGTGCACCTTCACCGTCGGCCCATAGCTGGTGAACGAGGCCTCGTCGCCGGCCTGGTCGACCGCGCCGACGACCAGCAGGTTGGGCAGCACGATTGCGGCGGGAATCGACTCGTTGAACGATGAATCCGCATTCTCGTTGCCTGCCGCCGCCACGAACAGGATGCCGGGCGCGCTCGCCATCGCGCGGGTCAGCGCATCCTTCGAGGCATCGAAGTACTTGCGCGCGATCGCCTTGCGCTCGTCGGCGTCCTTGCCGATGGCGCACAGCTCCAGCTCCTTTTCCTCCTGCGTGACGTTGCCGCCCCAGCTCATGTTCACCACTTTCACGCCATGTGCCTTCATGTAGTCGACAGTGGTCTGCGCGTTGCGCGCATCCTTGTCGGTCAGTTCCTGGGACGGGCACGGATCCGGCAGCATCTTGTAGCCGAACTCGATGCGGGCGACCAGCAGCCTGGCGAACGGATTGCCTGCCACGGCGATGCCCGCGACGTGGGTGCCGTGCAGGTAATTGGCCGTCATCGAGATTTCCTCGATGGTCGATCTGACCGCGGCCGGCGCCAGCGTCGACAACTCCTTCTTCACGGCCGTGGCCTCGGGGCTGTCGATGTTCGACTGAAGGTCGGAAAATCCCTTGACACGCGACTTGAGGGCGGAGATCCGCCTGCGCATTTCCGGCGGAAACGGCGCCAGCGCGGCATTGGACGGTTCCGAATACTTGTCGAATGCGACCAGTGCCGGCTTTCCTTCATCCATCACCACGCGTCCGGGAAATAGCGCGGTGTCGACGCCGCTGTCCCAGATTGCGATGGTCACCGGCGTGCCCGGCGCGCCGGCATTCAGCGCCACGTCACGCTGCGCCCAGATGTCGGGCTTGTCGACCTTGTGCGCGGCGAGGTACGCGGCGTAGGTATCGGTCATCGCCTGCTTGAGCGGCAGGCTGGTCGCCAGCGCATAACGCGCACTGACGATCTGCGACGCGAGATCGGATGACAACGCGCCGGCCTTGTCCACCGTCGGTTGCAACACTTCGCGGATGCGCCCGAGCACCAGCGCCTCGCTGATGATTTCCGCGCGCATCTTCATCTCGCGCACGTCGTTCTGCACGACGTCGAATGGCAGCTTCTCGAGCGCCGCGGACACGTCGGCGGACACCTGGCGGCGATACGCGTCAGAGGTGCGGTTGCCCGCCTTCGCCTGCGCATCGACGATCGCCCGCAACGTCATTCCGGACAGCAGCTTGTCGGCCGGCTTTTCCTGCAAGTCGCGGATCTGCGCCGCGCGAGCGAGCGCGGCGTCGTAGTGACCGTCGAGGAAATCCAGCTGCGCCAGCGTTCCAAGCAATTCGCGGCGGGTGGCCTTGTCCTTGATGTCGTAGCTTTGCAACACCGATTCGATGTCGTGGCGCAGGGCCCTTGCGAACACGGTGAACCGCGCATCGTCGGCTACCAGCTGGTCGAGGCGTCCGTCGATCTTGTAGGTGAAGCGCGGCAAGTCGGCGGCGCGCTCGACCGCTATCTTGTCCGCCGCGGCGCATGTCGCGGCCGCGCAGAAGGTGACGATTGCAAGCAGGATGCGCAGGTGC
This sequence comes from Casimicrobiaceae bacterium, assembly GCA_039935875.1. Classification (GTDB taxonomy): domain Bacteria; phylum Pseudomonadota; class Gammaproteobacteria; order Burkholderiales; family Casimicrobiaceae; genus VBCG01. Next base: position 750 of record JBDTJK010000193.1, on the reverse strand, counting down.
ACGTTGGGTCCGTCGGAATGGGCTCTCGCACGGGTTGTGGCCGCATGCGCAAAAGCGAAGCCGGGATGCTAGCCCTTTGGTCCCTGCGCGGCCATCGGACAACGACGGGGCGTCACCCGCTGCGACGAAATGCAACGGCTCGGCCACGGGGTGTCCGCAACCGGGCCCTTGCCGTTGCACTGACTGCGTCAATGCGCCGATAATGCGGTTCTCGTCGCTGCGCCTTCGCGCAGCGACGACATCACCCTTAGTCGAAAGGCCCGGCGCATGAAAATCCGACTGATCGCAGGTTCGGCGCTCGCTGCCGCGATGGCGGCCCTGGCAATCCCCGCTGCCGCGGGGCCGTGCTACGTCGTGCTCGACAAGGCTGAAAACGTCATCTATCAAAGCCCGCACCCCCCGGTGGACTTGAGCGTGCAGGGGCGCGCGGCGCGCGAGGCCATGCGCCGGCGCGGGCAGTTCATGGAAATGTTCGATTCGCAGGCGTGCGTCGAGCGCAGCGCGCGTTCGGTATCCGGCAAGGGCGAAGCCAGCGTCGACGAGATCGTGACTGGCATCAAGTCCTACCAGCGTGTCGGGCGCGTTGGCGCAATGAGCACGCCTGACGACGATGCGGGCCGCTTTGCCGATCCGTCGGCCGGCAGCGCTCGCGCGCCACTTTCGTACTAGCGTCTCCCGGCTTGCGCAGACAGGCGGCGGTTCGCGACGCGGGCGGCAGCCTGTCGGTCGCTTGAGGGGACCCCATGGCTG
>JBDTJK010000192.1:0-10256 GCA_039935875.1 Casimicrobiaceae bacterium | reverse complement strand
TCATCGCCAAGGCACAACTCGATCGGGAGCGCGCTCGACGCGATGCCGACGACCCGATCTTCCAGGGTCTCGCGGTGTCGCTGATCTTCGGCATCCTGGTTTCCACCGCACTGACCTTGCTGGTGATCCCGTTGTTGTACTACGTATGGCTGAGTCGCCATCCGCAGCCTGACGCACTGCCTCCCGAATCAATGTGAGCATGGGCGAGTCTACCAATTCACCGTCACCTTGACCCAGGGATCGGAAGATGTCGTCCGCATCGAATTCGGCGACACCGCGATCCCGGAAACCTTTGCTCTGCCCAGTGCTGCCCTGCATCGATATGAAACCGCAGTGCCACGCAGCCAGTGGTCAGGTGGTCCCCGACGCCACCTTCGCGATCGACCGCGTGCGGAAGAGACGCAGCATCCCGTGAAAGAGCACGAGCGCCATCGCGACGACCACCATGATGCATACGGAAAACGCCGCCGCCTGGTTTTGGTTGCCCGAATCGTCCAGCAAAAGCACGGAGACGGCCGCGAGCTGCGTGGTCGGCGTCACCAGGAAGATCACCGCCGAAAGCGTCACCATGCTGCGTACGAAGAAGAACACGCCGATGCTGATGATCGCGGGCATGGCGACCGGCAGGATGACGGCACGCAGCGTGCGCAACTTTCCGGCACCCAGACACATCGAAGTCTCGTCGAACACACGGCTGAACTGTCCAACGCTGGTCGTGGCGATCAGATAGCCCTGCGCGTGATAGTGGTAGACATTGCAGATCGCAAGGATCAGCAATGTGCCGTACAGGAACTCGAGTGGATTGCTCGGATGGTTGAACGTCAGGATGTAGCCCAGCCCCAGCACCATGCCCGGCACTGCCGCCGGCAGCACCGACAGAAAGTACAGGAGTTGCGCGGCAAGCGGCGCGAGCCAGCGCGCGGCGCAGGCTGCCGCCACCGTCACGACGACGCCGATGGCCGCGGCCATCAGCGACACGATGATGCTGGTCCACAGCGGTGCGATGCCGTTCTGGACATCGAATCGGTAGTGCCGCAGCGACAGATTCATGTTGTATGGCCACAGCGTCACGAAACTAGCGATGAACACGATGGCGATGATTGCCGCGATCGCGATGCAGACAAGCCCGGCGTAGCCCAGCGCGGCGCGATCGCGCCAGGCGTTTGGGGCAATCTGCAGTGGCTGCGAGCCCACGCTGATCGCGGCGTGATGCTGCCGCGTGATCAGCTTTTCGACAATGACCGCGACAGCTGCCGGAACCAGCAGCACGACGCCGATCACCGCACCCAGTTCCAACCGTCCCTGGCCCGATACCTGGTTGTAGATCTCGGTCGCCAACACGCTGTAGTCTCCACCGATCACCATCGGGTTGCCGAAATCGGTGATGACGATCGTGAACACCACGAAGACCGCGGAGATGATCCCGTAGCGGGTCGAGGGCAGCGTGATGGTGCGGAAGATGCGCGCCGGATTCGCCCCCAGCATCTGCGCCGATTCGTAGAGTCGCGCGTCCCCGACCGCCAGAGCCGCGGACAGGATCAGGAAGGCATGCGGAAAACTGTAGAGGACATCGGCAATGACGATGCCCCAGAAACCGTAGATGTCGATGCCGAGGTCGAACGTCCGGTTGATGATGCCGTTGCGTCCGAGCAGGAACAGGATGCCGAGCGCCTGCACCAGCGATGGTGCATACAGAGGCAGCAGCGCGACCGCACCGAACGTCCGTCGCAACGGCATGGTCGTGCGCCGAAGCGCGTAGGCGAAGCCGTAGGCCAGCGTTACGGTGAAGAGTGTCGTGGTCAGTGCGACGGCGAAGCTGTTGGCGAGAATGCGCGTGAACTTCGGACTCGCGAATTGGTTTGCGTAGTTGGCGAGCCCCACGCCGTCGGGCGTGACGAAGCTCAAGCCGAGAATGGCCGTCAGCGGCACGACGACGAATACGACGAGCGGCACGACGACCGCCGCCCCCAAGCCCCAGACGATCAGTTGGTCGAGGTCAAAGGGCGTCCGAGTCGGTGCTCGCGGCGCGGAGGCCGTCGCCGTCATGACGAGTCGTCGTCGAGCGGCACCAGCGCGCGGGCCGGGATCCGTATCGTGATCTCGGTCCCCGGCGCCAGATCGTCGCGCCTGCCTGAAAGCTCGATGGTTACCGGGTGATCGTCGACGCGCATCGTGATGCGGGTGATGCTGCCGAGGAACATGCAGCGGTCCACGCGCCCAACGTGGCAATCGGGCAGAGCGCCACCGCCATCGACCAGTTCGACGCGTTCGGGACGAATGCCCGCCAGCCGGTGGCCGTGAACGTTGCGCATCACGTTCATGCGACCGATGAATTCGGCTACGAAGCGGTTGGCTGGCCGCTCGTAGAGTTCGACAGGGCGGCCGATCTGCTCGATCCTGCCGCGGTCCATGACCACGATGCGGTCGGCGATTTCCATCGCCTCGTGCTGGTCGTGCGTGACCATGATCGTGGTGATCTTGAGCCTCGATTGCAGGTCCTTGATCTCCGCGCGCAATTCCTCGCGGACTTTGGCATCCAGCGCGGACAACGGTTCGTCCAGCAGCAATACCGCGGGCTCCGGGGCCAGGGCGCGCGCCAGCGCCACGCGCTGCTGCTGGCCCCCCGAGAGTTGATGCGGATACTTGTCGGCATGATCTGCAAGGTTCACGAGCGCGAGCATCGCCGTGATGCGCGCCGGAACTTCATGCCTCGGCCATTTGCGGCACTCGAGGCCGTACGCGATGTTGCGCGCGACCGACATGTTGGGGAACAACGAGTAGGACTGGAAGACGATTCCGAAGTTGCGCGACCGCGCGGGGATGTCGAGCAGATTGCCGCCATCCAGCCGGATGTCGGCCGCGTCGGGAGCTTCCAGGCCGGCGATGATTCGCAGCAGCGTGGTCTTGCCGCAGCCCGAAGGTCCCAGGAAGCACACGAACTCGCCCTTGCCGACATCGAGGCTCACATCTGCGAGCGCGGTGATGCCGGCGAACGACTTCGTGATTCCGCTCAGCGAAAGATACGCGTCCAGATGCGGCCTTACGGAAGCGTCAGGTGGCGCGCGAGGGCGCGCCACCAACAGCGGCGGACGACGCATCGTCCACCGCGTGCGCGTCTATCGCTCGATCTTCTGCTTCCACTCGGCAAGGATGCGGTCCTTGTTTTTCGCCGATGCGGCGAAGTCCATGTCCTTGTACAGGACCGTCGACACGTCGGGCGGCAAACCGGCCTTCAGCACTGCCGGCGTCGCCTTGGCGCCCGGCACCGACGACATCTCGGAGCGCTCGCCGTAGAGCTTTGCTGCGTCGAGCGTGAGCAGCCAGTCGAGAAACTGCTTCGCGTCGGCCTTGTTCTTGGACGTCTTCATCAGCATCGACACCTCGATCTCGTAACCCGCCCCTTCGGTCGGGATCACGAGCTTGATCGGATAGCCCTCCATGATCATCTTCACGCCCGAGAACGCAAACGACAGGCCGATCGCGTATTCTCCGGCTGCCGCCGCCTTGCACGGGCGCGAGCCGGACTTGATGTACTGGGCGATGTTCGCGTCCAGGTCCTTCAGGAACTGCCAGCCCTTCTCCTCGCCCTTCATCTGCAGCAGGCTCACGATCATCAGGTAGCCCGTGCCCGAGCTCGCGGCGTTGGGCATCACGATCTGGCCCTTGTACACCGGGTTTAGCAGGTCCTGCCACGACGTGGGCATCGGCAGGTTGCGCTTCTTCAGAACTTCGGTGTTCACGCAGAAGCCGGCGAAGTAGCCGGTCGTCGCGAACCAACGATTCGACGGGTCCTTGAACGCGGTCTTGACCGCGTCGATGCCGGCCGGCTTGTAGGGCTCGGCCATCTCGAGGATGCGCGGATCGTTGACCTGCGTCAGCGCCGTACCCCAGATCACGTCCTCGCGAGGGTTCGCCTTCTCGGCGAGGATCCGCGCGACCAAGTCGCCGGTCGAAAGACGCAGCAGGTTCACCTTGATGTCGGGCTTCGCCTTCGAGAAAGCCTCGAGATAGACCTTCGCGTCGTCCTCCTCGAGTGCGGTGTAGACGGTGATTTCGCCCGCGCGCACTGATATGCACGCGAGCAGCAGCGCCATTGCGCACAGCGCCTTCGTTCCCACGTTCAGTTTCGTCATGACCACACTCCCCTGAGTCGTCGAACTCCCCGCGTATGCGGTCGCCACGCGGGCATATTGGAGGCGGTGACGCTCACAGCCTCGCGACGCGACAATAGCACGCGAAAATGGTGCTCACAAGGAAAAATGTTGCAAACACCAACTCGGCCCCGACGGCTCTGCAACGGGGTGGGCAAGCGGCCCTCAAAGTTGCAACCACCACATCCAGATGATGCAGAATTACTGCGGTGCGACAACCTGTGTGACGCCGGCCGCGCGCAGCGCAGCGGCAAGGCGGCGCGGCGGCGCGGTCTCCGAGACGATCTCGTCGATGGCCGTAAGGGGAGCCACCCGCTCGAACTGGACGACGTCGAACTTCGAGCTGTCGACCAGCAGCAACGCGCGTTCGGCGCGCTCGAGCATCGTACGCTTGACGGCGCAGCCGGCCGAATCGGCGTCGGTGATGCCGTCGGCGGTGACGCCGCCTGCGCTGATGAACGTCTTGTTGGCCTGGAACCGCCGCAGGAACGCCACGGTCTCCGTCCCGAAGACGCCGCCCTCACGCGGCACGTAGTCGCCCGGGCAGAGGATCACGCGGCAGCGGTCGGCCGCACCGAGCGCGTTCGCAACCGGCAGGCAGTTGGTGACGACGGTCAGGTGCAGGTTGCGCGCGGCCAGCGCGTTGGCGAACAGGCTCGTCGTCGAGCCGGCGTCGATCATCAGCGCGTCGCCCGATTGCACGACGTCGACTGCGGCGGCGGCGATGCGGGTGCGCTCGAGCGTATGCACAAGTCCGCGCAGCCCGATGCCCGGCTCGTCGATCAGCGATCGCATCGCACCGCCACCGTACGTGCGCTGCAGCGCCCCGCCTTCTGCAAGTTCGTCTAAATCGCGGCGCGCGGTTTCGGTTGTGACGTCGAAGGTCTTCGCCAGGGTTGCGATGCGCACGATACCGTCGCGTTGCAGCAAGGCGAGTATGTGCGCGTGTCTCTCCTGCTGGGTGAAGCGGGTGCGGCCGGAGGCGGATGGCGTCGACACGAGGCATGCGTGAGTGCGAAGAGGCCGATGATAGCGTGCGGTGGCCTTCGCCGGCCACGACGTACGAGTCTCACGCGGGTAACCGGCCCTCCCGGGGTTGCGCGTCGCCTGCCACATCGAGAAACGTGTAGCGGTCGCGCAGATAGCGCGCGTGCCGTACCGCCGCGTCGTAGAACGCGGCATCCACGCCGATGTCAGCCGGAGCCGTGGGTCCGCCGGCGCGGCGCATGATGGCGGCGAGTCGGCCCTCCGACACGCGCACGGCATTCGCGCGGCGGCGCAAATCGGGCCACTGCTTCGCCGCGCGCTTGGTCAGCGTGGCGGCCGCGGCAGCGTCGAGCCGCTTCGGTTCGAAATCGTTCCAGCACGCGGTACCAACGTCGGTTCCGAAGTAACGCTGCAGCGCGGTCAGGTCCGCCTTCGTCGTGCCGAACACGGGCGGCGGGCCGTTGAGCAGCGCTTCCTGCAATCGGGCCATCGTTAGCGTGGCGACGGCCACCTGCTCGCCATGAAGGAACTCGCCGCGCTCGGCCGGCGCCAGCATGTCGATGCAGTGGCTGATCAGGTGCTCACCCTGGCTCGCCGGGTAGCTGCCGCCACACAGCGTCATGCCGAGTCCCGACAGCACCAGCGTGCGCGCGAGGGCGCGCATCGCGACGAGGTCACCCGCGAGCAACGCTTCGGGCAGGTCGAGCAGCAAGCGCTCGTCCTGCGCGAGCAATGCGAACGGTGCCTCGCGATAGACGGTCCCGAGCAGGTGATGCGACAGCAGCCAATCCACCTGCGCCGTGGAGCGACACAGTGAATCCCCTAGACCGGCGCGGACCAGGCGCGCGGGCGCCGCTGCCAGCACTTCGAGGTCCATGAACACTCCCCGTGCGAGGACGGCAGGCAGCGTCTTCTTGTGGCCATCGATGGTGATCGCGGCGTTGGCCGACGTGTAGCCATTCATCGACGGCGCCGTCGCGAACACCACATACGGCTTGCCGTCGGTCGCCGCCGAGAACTTGGCGAGATCATTGATCGTGCCGGACCCCACGGCGATCAGCGCGTCCGCGGCGGCGCTCCCCGCGCGCACCGCGTCGACGGCCGCCATGTCCGCGTGCACACCTTGCGGAAGGACCACGGCTTCGATATGCGCGAGCGACGCCAGTGCGCGCTCGACGCGGGCCCCCATGACGTCCCGGGTGACGGTATCGGTGACCACCGCCAGCCGGCGGCCGAGTCCCAGCGCGGCGATGTATTCCGCCTCCCGTCCGCGCAAATTATCCTCGATGGCGACTTGCGAGATTGCGACTCCGGTCGCTTCGCCGCTGTCGGGATCGATCCAAATGCCCTGCAGCAATTGCGCCAGGGCGTCTCCCGGCGGTGCAGGGGCCGTCACTGCGGTCGACGAGCCGGCGAGCGATCGGGAGCGCGCGATCCGCACATGGACGTCTTCAGCCGGCCAGCGCCGGCGCACTGTCGCATGCGCCGAGAATGTCGAGCACCTGGTTGCGCAGCAAGCCCTTGGTCGGCGAGAACGTGCCGTCGAAGACGGCGGAGCCCACGGTGAAGGCATCGGCGCCAGCCGCGGCGAGCGCGTGAATCTGCTGCACCGATTGCACGCTGCCCGCGACGATCAGCCTCCCGTCGGCGACGCCCCGGCGTGCCGCGCGCACGAGCGCCAGCGGATCCGCGTCGGTCGCGCGGTAGGCGAGCAGGTCCACGCCGCCACAACCGCGGGCGCGGGCGGCACGCGCATCCCGCTCGACGTCGTCTGCCGTTCCCTCGAGGCGCGTGGGGTGGCCGACCGGGCGGCCCGGAAACGGGTAATACCCGTCGAGGCGGCCGATCGCATTCTCGGCGGCGCCGACGTCGGTGCCGCCGAGAATGCGATCGACACCGAGCGTTGCCCCGGTCGCGAGTGAGTTCGCGACCGCCTCGGTTGTTGTACTGACCACTTCCAGATAGCAGACTGCGCCATGCGCACGGATACGGCCGACGATCCGCCGCAACACGTCGCCGGAGACGCCGATGTCCTTGAACCCGATATGGCGAACGCCAAGTTCGCACACGGAATCAACGACATCTTCGGCGTCGTCGATCGTGCGGTCCTGCCGTGTCAGCATGAAGATGAAGTCCATGTCCCCCTCCTAGACGGCGCGTCGCCCTGCGCCGTGACGAATGTTGGAACTGTAACATAATTGTTTGCAAATCCAATATTCGACGTCGCCTCCCCGCCCTTTTCCCCGTTACCCGCGGGCATCGCCTCGCATCGTCGTGGCGCCCTGACGGAATCCTCGCTACAAGTAAAGGGCCGGCAGGCCGGAGTGCCCCCTCGTGCTGCAACTGTCTCTGATACGCGTTACGCGACGTCACGCAGACACCGGAGAGAAGGATTGTCCGAAGCGGCACCTGCCCATTGGCGAGCATCTGTTTCGGTATAGCCGTACGCGAGCGGATCGGTCTTTGTGCAGGGAAGGTCCCCTGGCGGCTGCCCAAACGGCTATTGACCCGCCTCGTCCCGCCAGGCGCCGGAATTCGCAAGCCACACATGACGGTGAATGAGCACGGACGACAGCGAGTCTTGCTGCTGAAGAGCCGCTTGATTGGGCGCCGGATTAGCGCAATCCGGGCGACAAATGTCAGACGGCCCGCGAGGGGCGGCTGCGCGGCAATGACGGGATCCAGCAACGGCCGCGGCGCGAGCGGCACGCGCCAAATGCTCCAGCACGCCAACAGCCCCGCCACGCCGTTCTTCCAGGCAACCACAGGCTCGCTGTAATGATTTCGAAAGCGGACATTCAACAATCGTCATTAGCTACTGTTGCGTCGGCCTCCTATATTTTGCCGAAGAACCTCAGCCACATGAACCCAAGCGCGCCTGCAGCGAAGGATGCCAGCAGGATTGCCATTTTTGACGCATTGATAATTTCCGCGTTGCCCACAAACGCTAGATTGGTGATGAAGATGGACATCGTAAAGCCGATTCCGCCGAGCAATCCCGCCCCGAAGATGTGACGCCAATTTGCGTCAGCCGGAAGCCGGCATACGCCAATAGCCACCGCAGTGAAACTCAACAAGGTAATGCCGAGAGGTTTCCCCAATACGAGGCCACCAATGATGCCTAAGCTATTGGTGCTCAGTAGGTCTTGCTGCCATCCAGAGTTGATCACGATCGCAGTATTGGCCAGTGCGAAGAGCGGCAAAATGACGAACGCGACCGGTCGGTGCAGAAAGCGCTCCAGTCGATGCGAAGGGGAAGCCTCGTCCTCAGCCTTTGCGGAAAATGGAATCGCAAACGCAAGGAGCACGCCTGCAATCGTGGCATGGACACCGGATTTGAACATCAACAACCACATCAACGCGCCGCCTAGCAGATAGGGAAAAAGCGACATCACCCGGAACACGCGATTGAGCGTGACAAGCACGACGAAAACGGCAAGCGCACTCAACAAATACACCAGGGACAATTGCGCGGTGTAAAACACGGCAATCACGATAATGGCCCCCAAGTCGTCCATCACCGCCACCGCAGTCAGGAAGACCTTGAGGGATGATGGAATACGGCTGCCCAACAATGCCAGCGCCCCCAGCGCGAAGGCAATGTCAGTTGCCATCGGAATGCCGGTTCCCATCTGTGTTGGTGTGCCCGAATTGAGAGCGAAATGAATCAGCGCCGGCACACCGATGCCGCCGATTGCGGCAAAGATCGGTAGCAGCGCATTCCTGAAATCTGAAAGTTCGCCGCTGTAAAGCTCGCGCTCCAGCTCCAGGCCGACATGCAAGAAAAAGACCGCCATCAGCGCATCGTTGATCCAACGCGCCATAGTCAGACCGGCAACATCGAAATGCCAGAAATCCAGGTACCCCAACCCCAAGGCTGAATTTGCGATCGCGAGCGACACGACGGTGCAGAAAATGAGCAAAATACTGCCCGACTTTTCCGAATCAACAAAGTCTGAGAACGTCCTGGAAAGTATCGTCTGCATTTCGGCCATGGTTTTCTTTCTTCTGAGGCAATGCGAGATGATTTTAATCGCGTTACTGCACCTTTTCCCTGAAGACGCCGTCGATAAGGCGGTCGAAGGAGCATTGCAGAATGGAATCCAGGAGATCCCCGCATGGAATGCAACGAATACAAACCGCTTGCAATCCCTGTCTGTTGACCACTGGCTTCTTGTTTAGCGCGAATGGCCGCTACCGAGTTGGCGCTCAACCGGCAGGTTTTGGCCAATGGCGCTCAGCGAGGACGCGCTGCTTGCGTCGATGCCGTCCGGCATCCATCGCATTCGACCGTGCACGGGCGCATTCCGCCACGGACTCGATCCGCCGCGTTTCGCGGGGTGCGGCACATTGATCGCGCTGCACCCCGGGTGACACGCGTCCGCCACCACAGCCGTCGCAGCGTCCCCAGCTAACATTCCGCGAGCCCGCCGGTTCAGGTCTCCTCGACAAATACCTCTTCACGTTTCTTCTTGATGTTCGGCAGCGCGATGAGCACGACGAGTGCCAGCGCCAGCATCAGCAGCACCAGCGATATCGGCCGCGTGACGAACACGGTGAAATCGCCGCGTGAAAGCAGCAGGGCCCGGCGCAAGTTCTCCTCCATCATCGGGCCGAGCACGAATCCAAGCAGCAAAGGCGCGGGTTCGCAACCGATGGATATGAAGATAAAGCCGAGCAACCCGAACATGGCGGTCTGACTGACGTCGAAGCTGTTGTTGCTGATCGTATAGATGCCGATCGAACAGAACACCAGTATCGCGGGAAACAGGAGCCGATACGGCACCTTCAAAAGCTGGATCCAGATTCCGATCAGCGGCAGGTTGAGGATCACGAGAATCAGGTTTCCCAGCCACATGGAGACGATGAGTCCCCAGAACAGCGCCGGGTTGGACGTCATCACCTGCGGGCCCGGCTGAATGTTGTGGATCGTCATGGCGCCCACCATCATCGCCATCACCGCGTTCTCCGGAATGCCGAGCGTGAGAAGCGGGATGAACGACGCTTGCGCACCGGCGTTGTTTGCCGACTCCGGCCCGGCAACGCCCTGGATGGCGCCCTTCCCGAACTCCGTGGGATCGGCGCTGACCTTCTTTTCGACCGCGTACGACGCGAACG
>JBDTJK010000191.1:0-6719 GCA_039935875.1 Casimicrobiaceae bacterium | reverse complement strand
CGGATTCGTCTGGCTTGACGAAGCACCAGTCCTGCGCGGCGATCGCGCCGGCGTCCATGCGTTCGGCGAGGTGATAGATGGTTCCGCCGGCAATCGCATCGCGGCACTTGATCGTCCATTCGATGGCTGCGATGCCGCGGTGACGCGGCAACAGCGATGGATGGAATCCAACGCCGCCGAGTCGCGAACGCGACAGTGCGGCGGCGGACACCCGCGCGTGATTGTGGGCCGATACGATCAGGTCCGTGCCCGCAACGATCGCGCCGGCATCCACCACCTGGTGGTCGGGCAGCACGTACACATCGATGCCCGCGTCGTGCGCCGCATTCGCAAGGCGGTCGTCGGCGGCGGGGACCACCGCACGCGCGACATCGACGTCGCGCTCGCGCAAGCGCCGCAAGGTTTCGGTGCCGAACCAGCGCGAACCAACCAGGGTGATTTTCATCGCATTGCGAGCAGTGGGCGCGCGCGCAGTTTGCCACAGCGTCGCGCGCAATGCGATCTCTGGATTTGTTCCGGTGGCTTACGCGGCACCGCGGGCCACGCCTGCCGTTGAGCCATAATCGGCGGTTTACACGGGAGTACCACAGGATGCAGAAGCGCACCTTGCCCGCAACCGACCTCGAGGTTTCTGCCGTCTGCCTGGGAACGATGACTTTTGGCCAGCAGAATGGCGAGCAGGATGCGCATGCGCAGCTCGACCACGCGCTCGCGCAAGGGATCAATTTCATCGACACGGCCGAGATGTATCCGGTACCGCCGGATGCGGCGACGCAAGGGAGCACCGAGCGGATCGTCGGCAGCTGGCTCGCGCGCCAGCAGCGCGATTCGCTGGTAGTCGCCACCAAGATCGCCGGTCCGGGCCGGCGCGACTGGATTCGTGGCGGACGCACCGACGTATCGCGCGCGACGATCGCCGAGGCGGTCGACACGAGCCTCGCGCGGCTTCGCACCGACTACATCGACCTGTTCCAGATCCATTGGCCGCAACGCAACGTGCAGATGTTCGGTGCCACCGAGTTCGATCCGCAGAAGGAGCGTGCGGGTCCGTCGATCGAGGAGCAGGTCGAAGGTATGGCGGCGATGATCGACGCCGGCAAGATCCGCTACTACGGTTTGTCCAACGAAACGTCGTGGGGACTGTGCGAATTCACGCGCGTGGCGCGAATGCTGGGTGTGGCCCCGCCGGTGACGACGCAGAACAGCTACAGTCTGGTGTCGCGCGGTGCCGACAACGACATTGCGGAAGTGTTGTTCCGCGAACGCATGTCGTTGCTCGCCTACAGTCCGCTGGCAGGCGGGATGTTGTCAGGCAAGTACCTCGACGGCGCGCGGCCGCCGGGCGCCCGCTTCACGCTTTTCGATAATTTTGCCTTGCGCTACAAGAAGCCGCTGGTGCGCGAGGCGGCGGCGGCGTACGCGGCCATCGCCCGGGCCCGCGGCATTTCGCTGGTGCAGCTCGCACTCGGCTATGTGGCGAGCCGCTGGTTCGTCGGCGCGACGATCATCGGGGCGACGACGCTGGAACAGCTCGTCGAGGACATCGCTGCGGCGCAATACTTGCTGGATGCCGAAACCCTGGCAGCGATTGCCGACGTTCAACTGCGCTTCCCGAATCCTGCGCAGTGAGTAAAACCGGTAATGGCACGGCCTCGCCGCGAGGGTGAGGCGTGCCAGTTGCAACGACGCGGTTACTTGGCCGCGAGTTGCGCGCGGACTTCGCCGCCGGCATGTGCGGCGCTATGCACGTTCACATAGAGCTTGCCTGCCTTGTAGCTCTCGTACTGCGCTTCGGTCAGCTTCGCGCCGGGAGGCGCTTCGAACGTGTTGTCGGCGGTCTTGACGAACGGCACGATCACCGGTCCGTTGGCGCCGGCAGCGCCTTCATGGATATGCGAGGCGGTCGCGGTCATGCCCTTCACGCTGATCTTGGCGGTCACCGTGTGATCGGCGTTGATGGTGACGGTACCCGTGCCAGTGGCCGCCGTCGTCACCGGCGGAACTTCGCTGGCGCCGGTCAGGCTGACTTCCTGCCCCTGTGCGGCCACGACGCTTGCAAACATTCCCATGGCTGCCGAGACTGCCACTGTAATGACATACCGGGTCAATCGCATGTTTCCTCCGTGGATGAACCCATTGCCCCTACCGCGACCGGCGGCGCCGGGCGGTGGCAACGCAACAATAGCACCGATCCCGTCGCCCGCACGCAATGCGCCGTTGCGGCATCCCTCGGCCGCCGACAACCGATTGCGCACTTGGCTTACGCCGCCTGCGGCAAACTTCGGGCATAAACAAGCACGCTCAACCGATCGCTTTTCGACGAGACATCCATGCACTTCAAGTACTGGCGGGGCGCGTTGGTCGCCACGCTCGCGCTGGCAGCCTGTGCGGGCCCCGCGTTGCTGGCGGATACGGCGACGATGGGACCTCGTCCGACGCTCCCCGAGCCGCAGCACGCACTGATCCCGACCGTGAACATCGCGCCGGCCGTCGGCTGGCCCGAAGGTGCGATGCCGACTGCGGCAGCAGGGCTTGTCGTGCGTCACTACGCGCAGGGGCTCGACCACCCGCGCTGGCTGTATGTGCTGCCCAATGGCGACGTGCTTGTCGCCGAATCCAACGCGCCGCCGAAGCCCGATGACGGCGGCGGCATCCGCGGTTGGATCATGAAGCAGGTGATGAAACGCGCAGGCGCCGGCTCGCCCAGCGCCAACCGCATCACGCTGTTGCGCGACTCCGACGGGGACGGGCGCGGTGGCACACGCACCGTGTTCATAGAGAACCTGAACTCGCCGTTCGGCATGGCGCTCATCGGCAACGACCTGTATGTCGCCGATACCGACGCGCTACTGCGCTTCCCGTACCGCACGGGCGACACGCACATCGAGGAGGCGGGCAAGCTGGTGGTCGCATTGCCCGCAGGCGCGATCAATCATCACTGGACCAAGAACGTTATCGCCAGCGCCGACGGCGGCAAGCTGTACGTGACCGTTGGCTCCAACAGCAACGTCGGGGAGAACGGAATCGACGCCGAAGCGGGTCGCGCGGCGATCTGGGAAGTCGACGTCCGCAGTCACACCTCTCGAATTTTTGCGTCGGGCTTGCGCAACCCCAACGGCCTCGCATGGGCGCCCGGCGGCACGGCACTGTGGACGGCGGTCAACGAGCGCGATGAACTCGGCAACGATCTCGTGCCCGACTACATGACCGCGGTGCGCGACGGCGCGTTCTACGGCTGGCCGTACAGCTACTTCGGACAGCATGTCGACACACGCGTGTCGCCGCAACGGCCCGACCTCGTCGCCAGCGCGATCGTGCCGGACTATGCGCTGGGCGCGCATACCGCGTCGCTGGGGCTCACGTCGTCCGTCGGCGCGCGCTTGCCGGCGCCCTATGCGCAGGGCATGTTCATCGGACAGCACGGTTCGTGGAATCGCAAGCCGCGCAGCGGTTACCGGGTGATCTTCGTGCCGTTTGCGGGCGGCAAGCCCGCGGGACAGCCGATCGACGTGCTGACCGACTTCGTCGATGGCGACGGCAATGCGCGCGGTCGTCCAGTGGGCGTCGCGATCGATCGCAGCGGAGCACTGCTGGTGGCCGACGACGTGGGCAACTGCATCTGGCGCGTCAGTGCGCGCTAGACTTCGCGACTGCGGTCATCCATGCGGGCGGCGGCCCGCTGACGGCCGCGTGTATGGCACCGCGCGGCGTTGCGTCCGGCACCGCGCTGGTGAACCTATAGGCGTCGAGCCTGGCGCGCCGCAGTGCAGACATTTGCCGATGATCGTCAGCGCACCCGCGTTCAATCGGCGAATGGATCCCGGCGCACTGCTGATGGAAAACGTGTGTTCCGCATTCGAACAGTCGCGAGCCTGATGCGTCGGTAGACGTGCCCGCGGGCTGGTTGCGGAAGAACATGGGCCTGGCATAGCCGGGGAAGTCGTACGCCATCGCCGACATGCCGCCGATGTAGACATCCGCACCGTCGAGGAACGGGAACAGACGAGCCCGGTTTGGCACAATACGCAACATGGTGAAACCCGCGCGACCCGCTGGCCAGGATTTTGTCGATGTGCGCGCGCCGGGTACGCGCTCGCTGCGCGAACGCGTCGGTGCACTGCGCAACCTGCCGCCGTTCCTGCGCATGGTGTGGCGTACCAGTCCCGTGCTGGCGGCGAGCACCGGGCTGCTGCGGCTGGGGCGCGCACTGCTGCCGGTGGTTGCGCTCTACGTCGGCAAGCTGATCATCGACGAAGTCGTGCATTTCGTCACTGCGCATGGCGCGTCGGGTGCGGCGCTGTCATTGGGCGGGGTGCCGCAGCGGCTGGTGCAACTGGTCGTGCTGGAGTTCACGCTGGCGATCGTGTCGGATGTGATGGGCCGCGCGGTGTCGCTGATCGATTCGCTGCTGTCGGAGCGCTTCAGCAACGAAACGAGCCTGCGGCTGATGGAACATGCGGCGACGCTCGATCTCGAGGATTTCGAGGACTCCGACATGCAGGACAGCCTCGAGCGCGCGCGCCGCCAGGCGGCCGGTCGCATGACGCTGATGGAACAGCTGTTCGGGCAGGCGCAGGACACGGTGACGATCATCAGCTTCGGCGCCGGGCTTATCGTCTATGCGCCGTGGCTGATCGTGCTGCTGGCGATCGCGTTGGTACCAGCGTTCGTCGGCGAAGCTTATTTCAACGCGCGCAGCTACACCCTCAACTACCTGCGCACACCCGAACGCCGCGAGCTCGACTACGTAAGGCTGACCGGCGCCAGCGTCGAGAGCGCCAAGGAAGTGAAGATCTTCGGCCTCAACGCATTCCTGATCGAGCGCTACCGAACGCTCGCCGACAAGTTCTACGACGCCAACCGCAAGCTCGCGCTGCGCCGTGCGAGCTGGGGCGGTGCGCTGACCACGATCGGCACGATCGCCTACTACGTCGCCTACGCGTACATCATCCTGCGCACGCTGCACGGGGAGTTCACGATTGGCGACTTGACGTTCCTTGCCGGGTCATTCCGCCGGCTGCGCACGCTGCTTGAAGGTTTGCTGATCGGGTTTTCGAGCGTCGCCGGGCAGGCGCTGTACCTGGACGACCTGTTTTCGTTCTTCGACATCGAGCCCGAAATCGCTTCTCCCGCCGATCCGCGCCCGTTTCCGATGCCGATCCGCGAGGGCTTCACGTTCGAGGACGTCGGCTTCCGCTATCCGGGCGCCGAGCGCTGGGCAGTGCGCCACCTGAGCTTTACGCTGCAGGCGGGCGAAGTGCTGGCGCTGGTGGGCGAGAACGGGGCCGGCAAGACGACGCTGGTCAAGCTGCTGGCGCGACTCTACGATCCCGACGAGGGCCGCATCATGCTCGACGGACATGACCTGCGCGACTACGACCTTGCCGCTTTGCGGGGCAACATCGGCGTCATCTTCCAGGATTTCGTTCGCTATCACCTGACCGCCGGCGAGAACATCGCCGTCGGCCGCATTGACGCACGTTACGATCGTGCCCGGATCGCGGCTGCGGCGCATCGCAGCCTTGCCGACGACGTCATCGAGAGACTGCCGCACGGCTACGAGCAGATCATCGGCAAGCGCTTCAAGGGGGGCGTCGACCTGTCCGGCGGCGAGTGGCAGAAGATCGCGATCGCACGTGCCTACATGCGCGATGCGCAGTTGCTGATCCTCGACGAGCCCACCGCGGCGCTGGACGCGCGCGCCGAATTCGAGGTATTCCAGCGCTTCAAGGAACTGTCGCAGCGCCGTACGGCCATACTCATCTCGCATCGCTTCTCGAGCGTGCGCATGGCCGATCGCATCGTCGTGCTGGCCGGCGGCGAAGTCGAGGCGGTCGGAACGCACGACGAGTTGCTGGCGGCTGGCGGCCGTTACGCCGAACTGTTCGAACTGCAAGCTGCGGGGTATCGCTGACCATGAAACTGTCCGTACTCGACCAGTCGACCGCGTCCAAGGGACGTGCCGAGACCGATGCCATCGGCGACACGCTGGCGCTCGCGCGCCTGTGCGATTCGCTCGGCTATCACCGTTACTGGGTGTCCGAACACCACAACAGCGGCAGCATCGTCGGCACCGCGCCGGAAGTGCTGATGGCGGCGATTGCCGCCACCACGCGCAGCATCCGCGTCGGCAGCGCCGGGGTGATGCTGCCGCATTACTCTGCCCTCAAGGTCGCCGAGCAGTTCCGCGTGCTCGAAGCGATCGCGCCTGGCCGCATCGATCTCGGTGTCGGGCGCGCGCCGGGCTCGGATCGCAAGACCGCCTATGCGCTCAATCCGCAGGACGACATGGCGGCCGAGCAGTTTCCGCGACAGGTTCTCGACCTCGCGAACTGGGTGTCGGGCGCGCCGCTCAGCGACAACCATCCGTTCGGCGACATCGTCGCGCATCCGCGCGGACCGACGTCGCCGCAGTTGTGGATCCTCGGCAGCTCGAACTACGGCGCCCAGCTCGCGGCGCATTTCGGACTGCCGTACGCGTACGCCTATTTCTTCAGCGACGGCCGCGGCGTCGAGGAAGCGCTCGACCTCTATCGTCGCAACTACCGCCCCAGCGCGCGCTATCCGCAGCCGATCGTCACGATCTGCATCTGGGCGCTCGCCGCGGATACCGATGCCGAGGCGCGCCAGCTGCTGAAGACGCGCGAGCAGTGGCGCGTGGGCTTCGAGAAAGGCATCCGCAATTCGCTGGTGTCGCCGCAGGAAGCCGATGCGCAGGC
>JBDTJK010000190.1:0-5012 GCA_039935875.1 Casimicrobiaceae bacterium | reverse complement strand
TGCTGGCTGTCGCGCCCAGTTTCTCGATCGTGTTGCTCGCCGCGGCACTGGTGGGTGCCGGATCGTCGGTATTCCATCCGGAATCGTCGCGCGTTGCGCGCATGGCGTCGGGAGGACAGCACGGACTCGCACAATCGCTGTTCCAGCTGGGTGGCAATGCCGGCAGCGCCATTGGACCGTTGCTGGCGGCGAGCCTGATCGCGCCATTCGGCCAACGCAGCCTGTTGTGGCTGTCGCCGGTGGCACTGCTCGGTATCGTCGTGTTGCTGCAAGTCAGTCGCTGGTACTCGCGCCATCATCGCAGCGCACCGGCACGCCAGCTGCCCGCAGGCGCTTCGTTACCGCGCAGAACGGTACGGCGCACGCTCGGCGTGCTGCTGATCCTCATCTTCTCGAAGTATTTCTATCTCGCGAGCATCGGCAGCTTCTTCACGTTCTTCCTGATCGGCAAATTCGGCCTGTCCGTCCAGCGCGCGCAACTGCATCTGTTCCTGTTCCTGTTCGCCGTGGCGCTGGGATCTATGGTCGGTGGTCCGATCGGCGACAGGATCGGACGCAAGCCGGTGATCTGGGCGTCGATTCTCGGTGTCGCACCGTTCACGCTCGCGCTACCGTACGCCAACCTGTTCTGGACGGGCGTGCTGTCGGTGCTGATCGGCGTCATCCTGTCGTCTGCGTTCTCCGCGATCCTGGTCTATGCGCAGGAGCTCGTGCGCGAAAAGATCGGGTTGGTGTCCGGAATGTTCTTCGGATTCGCATTCGGCATGGGCGGCCTCGCGGCGGCCATGCTCGGCTTGCTTGCCGATCATACGAGCGTCGACCTCGTGTATCGCGTGTGCGCGTTCCTGCCATTGATCGGCGTCATCGCGGTGTTCCTGCCCGACATCGAAGCGCAGGGCGTGAAGCGGCGAGCGCACTAGGGGCCACCGCATGAATTCGACCGGGCTGAAGTTCGTCGCGCCGACAGCGCATTTTTGCTCCCGCCGAGCCGCAGGCGACCCATGACGCACCGGAGCCGATCGTGAGCGACGCAAAGCAGGCACCGATGTGACCAGCGCCTTCATCCGGCTTCGCCCGCGCATTCCTGGCCTGCCGCTGTGGAGTATTGCGACGCCCGCACTTGCGGTGCTCGTGGTCGCGCTGGCCTGGGATTCTACATTGGGCGCGGCACTCGGCCTGCTGCTGTCGGCAGCGCCACATTCGTCGAATCCGCTGGCCTTCCTTGCGCTGGTGCTTCCGGGTTTCACCACAACTACTGCTGGCTCGACGTTCAGCACCTCGCAACTCGCTTTCGCAGGCATCTCGTCGCTGGTGCTGTACGGCGTGTTCGTATTCGTGCAGACCGTTCGCCATCGCGACTATTTTCTGCCGCTCGATACGGACGACTGCGACAGTCACGCCGCGAAGCCGACCGATGCTACCGCGTGGTTCAGTGCAGGCTTGCTGTTGTTGTCGCTGGTCGGCGTCGTCGGATTGGCCAAGGCGCTGGCACCCGCCATTGAAGCGGGCGCGGCAGCAGCCGGTGCGCCCAAGTCCTTCGCCGGCGTCTTGATCGCGATGATCGTGCTGTTGCCAGAAACCGGCGCTGCCGTCAGGGCAGCGCGCCGCAATCGCATGCAGACGAGCCTCAACCTGGCGCTCGGATCGGGATTGGCGAGCATCGGTCTCACCATCCCAGTGGTCGCGGCGATGTCGCCGCTGTTCGCCTCTTCGCTGGTGCTCGGATTGCAGCCGGTGCAGATGGCGTTGCTGGCGCTGACGCTGCTGGTGGGCACGCTGACGCTAGGAAGCGGCCGCACCACCGTGCTTCACGGTGCAATCCATCTTGTCATCTTCTCGGCATTCCTGTTTTTCGCCTTGGTTCCCTGAGTTTGGTGCCCGCGGGGCGCTTTGCACGAATGGGGGAGCGGAACAGGTGCAGCTGACGGGCCGCCGTGGAGGACGCCCTTTGACGTCTGCCTGCTTTCTCCCGTCGGCACTTCGCGTTGCGTGTGCTACCGCACAGACTACCCACCTGCGCCACGGCATCATCCGCCTCATTGTGGATACCGATCTGGCAAAGAGGTGGGCGAACCGCCTGAGCAATCCTCGCATCACACCCCCCTTCGTGTTCTGGAAACCGTCCCGGCGGGACAACGTCGAAGGCATTGTCGCCTATTCGCTGCTCGGTGCAATCGTGTTCGGCATGCTGTACGTCGCCTTGCACATGGCAGCCAAGTTCTTCGGGTAGCCACCTGCGAGCGACAGGCGCGTGCGGCTGCCGACAGCACCGCTGATCCAAAGCGCGCCTCGAACCCGTCCTGACCAAAAATGACGCGGCCGCGGTCCCGCGATGGCGTATGCCAACACGGAGCTGCAAGCGCATTCTGTCGAGCGAGGCTGACCCTGACGTCCTGAAGCGCCTCGGATCGGTCGAGAAATTCGCGTTGGTCGTCGCGGCGGCCATCGCCGGCAGCGTACTGTCGCTGTGGTTCACCTCGTCGTTGGCGGCGTACGCGCCATCCGGCTGGTCGCGCATGACAACCCTTGCCACGCTCGGGGCGCTGCTCGCAGTGACCAGCCTCCGCAGCCATGCGAGCGCTGTCCGTCGGCGCATCTGCGCCGGCGCCTACGTCTGGTCTGACGCCGCGTGCGGGTTATCGGTACCTGCCGGCATCGACTGCCTGTCGGTCACCGATTGCACGGCACGGCGGAATTCGAGCGGACCCTCGATGTGCGAAAACGCCTCGCGCGTTCCGCCGCTGCCAGTCACCACGATGTCGCCGTAGCCGAAGATGCGCCCCAGAAAATTCTGGTTGACCGCGATGGCTTCGATCTTGTTGAGCAAAAGCTCGATGGAGCGCGTGCTGAACACGCCGACTTTCATCATCACGCGTTTGTTGGTGACGGCGAAGTCCGAACTCTGCCGCCTGATGAAGGCCGCGAGAAGGATGCAAGCGCCGAGCGCAAGCGGCACCCAGGCAAAGCTGCTCCAGCTTCCCTGCGACAGCAGCCACGCCGCCGGCAACAGCACGAGTACGGTAACCAGCACGGGCACCATGAACAGCAGCCAGTGCAGGCGCGTGCGATAGACGACCTCTTCGCCGGCGAGGAGATTGCTGTCGATGTAGCTCATGGCGGAACGGCCCAGGTCGATGTCGAGGGCACCACTATACCGATGGGTGGACGGGACCGCTTCGAATGCCCTGCGGGCGCACAGGTGCAGCCCGCCACGCGCGACGAAGGGGTCCGATTCAGCTCTTGCGCTTGCCTGCCGCCTCTGCGATATCCACGGTCCCGTAGTCGCCGCGCAGCAGCGCGACCGGACTGTCGACGCGCATCGACGTTGACCGAGGCAGCGTCACGTCGAAGGACGTGCGCTGGCCGTCAAGGCACTGCACCGTAACCAAACCCTCGTGCGCTTGCACGATCTGCTGCACGATGTACAGGCCGAGGCCGAGCCCGGATTTGCCGCCACCATGCAGTGCGCCACTGCGAAATGGATCGAACACGTCACGTGCTCGAGAAGACCGGGCGGAATGCTTCCCGCGTTCTCGACGCACAATCGGACGTATGCCGCGTCGCGGCCATCGATGCTCACGGTGACGACACCGCCATCGGTCCCATGCTGCAACGCGTTACCCGCCAGATTGGTGACGACCTGCAGCAGCCGGTCCGTGTCCCAGTCGCCGGTCGCGTTGCCAGTGCAGATCACGTCAACCTGGCGCTGCGGGTACGTCGCGTCGAGGTCCTGCAACGCCTGCTGCACGACAACGTTCAGATCGGTTCGCTTGCGCACCAGCACGATGCCACCTGCAAGACGCGCGCGCGCCACGTCGAGCATCGTCCGGATGCGGCGAGGTACGCGGCGCCGTGCTGAACGCAGGTTCGGCACACGACCGATGGCGGGTATCGCGACCCTGCGCGATCCTTTCCCTTTGCGGCAGCGTGCCGCTGAAACCTGGAAATAGGTCGTCGGGACCGCATGTCGCATCCGTCTGCCTCGCATCCGTCTCGCGGGACAGGCCCGCGACCGACTACTCGCGCTCGGCGCGCGGTACCGGACTCAGGTCGGCCACCCAGTCCAGCGCCGAGTGACACCAGATCTGCTTGCGTGGCCTCAACTGGTGGCGCTGGTCTATTCCGCCGAGGCGCAAGCCGTAGCTGGTGACCGCACCTTCGGCGGCGTGCGAGTAGACGGAAGATCCGCATGTGCCGCAAAACGCCTGCACGCGCTTCGCACCGCTCTGCGCAGTCTTGATGTACGTCTTCGGCTTGCCGCTCAACAACGAGAATCCTTCGGCGGCAGCGCGTACGGTCACGCGATAAGCACCTCCCGAAAGCTTCTGGCAGTCGGTGCAATGGCAAATGGTGACGCCATCCGCTTCGACCGACGCGGTATACGCAATCTCGCCGCAATGGCACGAACCTCGTACTCTCATGGATCAGTCCTCATCTGCACTCATCAATCGGACACCGCGCGCTTCCTCAACCCGGCGCAGCGGCCACAGGCTTCGGATACTTCCATTTGCGATGCACCCACAGGAAGTCTTCGGGCGAACCTCGTATTTCCGCCTCGAGCAGCGACGCGTAGCCGTCGACGATGCGCGACTCCGGATCGTCATCGTACGGAGGCTCGGCGATCAAGTGCAGGTGCGCCGTATAGACGCCGCGACTGACGCGGCGCATCGCCACGAAGATGACCGGCGCATCGAGATAGCGCGCGATCATGCCGAGCCCCGCATAGAACGCCGTGTCCTGGTTGAGGAAATGCCGCCAATGCTTGGGCGCGTCGCGTGCCGGTGTCTGGTCGGCCAGTATGGCAAACGCGCGTGGATCGCCGCTGCGCAACGTCAGTTCGTACAGCAGGTTGTCGAGCGCAATCGGCCGTCCGCCAAAGCGTGCACGCGCATCGTGCACGTAGTCGTCGACACTTGCCACGCGCAACGGCTTGTACAGCGGCGAGATCGGAATGCCGAGTTCCGCGCATGCGGCGAGTACCAGCCACTCCCAGTTGCAGAAGTGCGCCGCCA
>JBDTJK010000189.1:0-2546 GCA_039935875.1 Casimicrobiaceae bacterium | reverse complement strand
GTGCTAGTTTATGGGCTGAACTTTGCAGGCATCCAGGGTAAAAATAACTTTACCGACAGGACGGCCATCCTTGCCTTGTCGGGAGCTTATGCAGGTACTACCGTTTATAGTGTTAAACATTTTACACGTCATTCCCGCGAAAATCCTTCCTTGCAACGTGCTTTTCCATCGGGGCATACAACTGCCGCTTTTGCAGGCGCTGAGTTTTTAGCCGAAGAGTATGGCGACCAATCTATCGCCTATCCTATTATAGGCTATTCTATAGCGGTAGCCACAGGTGTTTTCAGGATGTACAATCATGATCATTGGTTTAGCGAGGTTGTGGCCGGCGCAGGCGTTGGTATACTTTCTACCAGGCTGGCTTATCTCACCTACCCCTATATCCGCAAATGGTTTACCCATACAGATAAAAACGGGAAAAGGATGTCCTTTGTGCCCACCTATCAAAATGACACCCCTGGGTTTGCATTTACAGCGCAGTTTTGATTTATCGCTATAAATAATACTGGATTTTGTAGAGATAGGCTCTTCTATTTCTTGTCCAACAGCGGTCTCGGGTCAAAGATCACCTTGAACGATTTTATCTTACTATCAACAATCTTGTACCAGCCGCAACTGAATATCGTAATGCCCCCCATATTGATATCATAAAACAAACACACATCCTCTCTATCAGCGAATATCTTTTGGATGTTGTATTTTAATTTCATCTTTATCATATCGTTGATGTAAGCCTCCCGGCCATCGCGCGTACCCATTACTCCCACAAATTGCATATCATCGCTTAAACACTTTCCGGCGGCCTCAAAATCTTCTTCATTTAGAGCCCGAATAAAAGACAGAACAAGCTCTTTTGCATCGTTCTCCACTGCCATTGATTGATTTTCTGTCGACATAATTTTTAAATATAACTTCATTACAAATTATTAACCAACAACAAAACAAACAAATTGTGTTGTCACAATAAATCTTTCCTATTTGTTAAAACCAAAGGGGGCTTCCTTCCGTAAGCCCCCATGATGAGTAAAATAAATATAATTGCAAGTAGTATCGATCAATCAGGCAGGTGCAAAGCTGCTTTAACCTGGTTATAATTTCTTGGATTGATACTTCCCAAAGTATGCACGCCGCCGGGAATGATCACATACCTGAACTGATGGGCGTTGGAAATACTGCCATAGGCATTCGAGCTGCTGGCAAGGTCGATGGCGACATTGCCGACCGTTGCCGATGCGGACCACGTATCAATATTTTGAGTAGTGCCACTCATATAGGTAATAGCGATAGGTAAAACTCCCACTTCGTCCGTTGGCCAAATTATAGGATTATAGCCATTGAGCTTGCCATATACCAATACCGCCCCATGATCTAAAATAGCCTGGGTAATTTTTGATGCGGCTATAGTCGCCGTAAAATGGATTGTACCGAAAATGGTAGTTTTAGTATAGGCGGCTGGTGTCGTCCAGTCCGAATAAATTACGTTGGCGGTACCAGTGGCCCCTGTTGCACCTGTTGTGCCTGTTGTGCCCGCTGTACCGGCTGTACCCGTAGCACCTGTTGGACCGGCTTGTCCTGCAGGGCCGGTTGGGCCTACTGCACCGTCTTTACCGCATGAGCAAAGAACAATAGCGGCAGTAATAAAAGCAAATAGATAATGGATCTTTTTCATAATAATGTTTTTTAATTGTTTAAAATGTTTTTAAATAAATGTGCGGAGGAGTTGCATTGGTCCCGGCTCTGAAGTCGAAGCCAATGCCTCACCTGCCACAGCACAAAATTGAAAAATGGGCGTTAGAGTATCGGCAGGGCATTTACGCGAAATGCACCGTAGTTTTTCCCGACTTGATTTGTGTATAAACCGATGTGTGAATGAGTAAAATTACCTACGTTTATAGCAAGCAGGGTACGGGACATGCAAAACAGAAAAGAAATAACGTCAACACTGGCAAAACACCAAAAAAGAAGATTTTTTCAATTATCGTTATACTTTCAAAAATATAATGATAATTTGCAACTTCTAAAAATAAAATATGAAGAAAAAACAACTCTGGATCAATACCCTGATTAAAAATTACGCCATACTCAGGAGCATTTTAACGATAATCATACTTACAGGTTTATTGGGACAGCAAAATTCATATGCTCAATCCACAATGCCTGATTCCACAAAATCAATGGAACCTGCAAACCAGCTAAAGGCCAAAACAACTTATCCCAAAGTGGTGGGCTATCTTAGTTTTATACTGCCACTAGTTACCGTTACCTCAAATTCTACTACCTATAATTTTAACGGGGCGGCCACCAGTATAGGGTTCCCGGTAGGGGTAAATGTTTTATACAGCGATAAATTTGGTTTCAGCTATGAGTTTACGCCAACAATAAAAGCATCAAATGCAACCAAAACAGCACCAGCCAATAGTAAAACGAGTAATCTATTATTCGATCCAGGGCCGATGTTCCGTTTCGATCACGGCTTTACTATAATCACGCGGCTGGCATTTGAAACTTCGGGCAGGTACGGCTTTACCCCGGTGTTTAACAAAGTT
>JBDTJK010000188.1:0-13162 GCA_039935875.1 Casimicrobiaceae bacterium | reverse complement strand
GTCGGCGCCTGGAATACATAGCCGATGCGCTGTGCGTCGCGCGCGCGCGGCGGTGCGCCTTCGCCCCACCAGCGCAGTGAGCCGGACGTAGGAGCATCGAGCCCGGCGATGAGGTGCAGCAATGTCGTCTTGCCACAGCCCGATGGCCCCAGCAACGTGACGAACTCCATCGGTCGGATCACCAGCGAAACGGGCGCCAGCGCTTCCGTGCCCGAGGCGTAGGTGCGGGTGACGTCGCGCGCGATGACGATCGGTACAGCGCGCGAATCGTGCATGCCGCGTGTCGTCAGCGCTGCGCGTGCGTGTCGCGCGACAGCGCGGTGGTCCACGCCGCCGTGTAGTCGATGCCGGGCCGCGCGATACCGGCGTCGTGCATGAATGCCAGCGTCAGTTGCCAGCGCGCGTCGGTCATCGACAGCAAGCCGTGTTGTGCCGCGTCACCACCGTCAACCAGCTGGTATTCCTTGATCTTGCGATACCCATAGGCGAGCAGCTCGTCGGTCATCTGCGGGTTGGCCTTGCGGATCAGCGCATTGCCTGCGGTCGGATCCTTGAGATAACTGCGCCAGCCTTCGGCCGACGCTTCGACGAAGCGTCGCAATGCGTCGGCGCGTTTGGCCAGCGTGGCCTCCGACACGATCAGCACTTCTGAATACGGGGGATATCCGAGGTCGGCGAGCAGGAACACCTTCGGCGTGATTCCCGCCTTTTCGATCGTGTACGGTTCGGACGTGGCGAAGCCCTGTTGCGAAAGCGCCGGATCGGCGAGGAACGGCTGCACCGAAAAGCCGTACGGACGCTTTTGCGCATCGTCGAAGCCATAGCGCGTCTTGAGCCACGGCCAGAACGTCGTGTTGCTGGCGGCACCGACTGCCACCGGCTTGCCTTTCAGTGCCGCGAGCGTGGCGACACCGGGGTGCGCGATGATGACGGTGGGATTCTTCTGGAATGTCGCGGCGATGGCCACCAGCGGCACATGCTGCTCCCGCGCCGCCAGTACCTGCAGCGCGTCGCCCATTGCGACGTCGATGCGGCCCGCGGCGGCAAGTTGCAGGCCGTTGACCTGCGGCCCCCCCATCTGCAGGACGACGTCGAGCCCGTGCCTTTGATAAATCCCTTCAGCCTGCGCCTGGTAGAACCCGCCGTGCTCGGCTTCCGCGAACCAGTCGGTGGAAAAGACCAGGCGCTGGGGCACCTGCGCACAAGCGAGGTTGCTGGCGGCGAACAGCAACAGCGCGAAACGGAAAATGCACAGCGGCATGGCAGGAAACTCGCGAGATATCCGAGGCGCCGATTATGCGGCAATCGCTGGCTCGCGCGCGACTGCCGCTGCATGGACGAGCGCTGTGTCGGCGGGCAGCCGTGCATTGCCGCATTTGCGCCGCCCGCGGCTACAATGCGCAGATGATCGCGAACATGCCCCCGCTGCTGCTGGCATTCGCGCCAGCCGATCGCTTTGCCGCCGATACGGTGCGCAACGCGCTCGCCGAAGCGGGACTCGCGTGCGACGTCGCTCCGCAGGACGGCAACGCGCCCAGCGCGATTGTGGCTGCGGTCGCCGTCGCGCGCGCGCTGATCATCCTGCATTCGCGCGCCACCACGGGCGACGGTGGGGTGCTGCGCGTTGCGGAGGCAGCGGCGGGACGCCGGCTGCCGATCGTCGTCGTGCGCGTCGACGACAGCAAGCCGTCGGCTGGATTGCGCACGTTCCTGCGCGGGATGCCGTCGATCGACGCCACCGGCGGTCGCTTGCCGGAGCGCCTTGCCGGCATCGTCGTGCGCGCCAAGGAGGCGGCCGGGATCGCACTGGGAGACGCCGAGTCGATCGACGATGGGCACGGCGGAATCGACCTGTGGAGCGTCGAACGGCGTCGCGTGCCGCGTGCATGGATGGCGGTCGGCATCGTCATCCTCGCCGCCATCGCCGTGCTGGCGTGGCGCGGGCTGGACCGCGCCGCCGCGCAAAGCGCGTACGAGCGCGGGGTTGCGCGACTGGCGGAAGGAGATCTCGGCGCCGCGACGGTGAGCCTCGACGACGCACTGCGACGGCGGCCCGGGTGGGGCGCTGCGTGGCGCCAGCGCGGCTTTGCAAGCCGCGATGCGGCAGCACAGATCAGCAGCTTCTCGCATGCGATCGCGATCGACCCGCAAGATGCCGATTCGCTGGCGGCGCGTGGGCGGGCCTATCTTGCAAACGGAGATGTGCCGCACGCGCGCGCCGACCTGTCGGCCGCGCTGGCCGTGGTTCCGGACAACGCGGAGTGGAACGGCGAGCGCGCAATGGTGGAAATGCTGGCGGGCGACGACATCGCGGCGCAGCGCGATTTCCGCGCATGTGCGCGACTCGAAGCGCGCTGCGCCGAGGAGTTCAGCGCGCGTATCGCAGCGGCCGAAAAATCGCAGAAACGCGCGCCGCGCGACTGGTTCGCCGCGCCGTGATGCGCGTGTCCGCGGTCGTTAATTGGCGGACGGCAGCTTGCCCTGCACGCCTTCGACGTAATAATCCATCTTCAGCAGCGCATCGTCGCTGATCGTGGTTCCTGCGGCCAGCCGCAGCTTGCCCTCATTGTCTTTCAGCGGGCCGGTGAAGGGGTGCAGTCTGCCGGCCACGATATCGGCCTGTGCCTTCAGCATCTGGTCGCGCACGTCCTGCGGCACCGCCGCGTTGAATGGCGCCATCCTGATCATGCCGTCCTTGATTCCGCCCCATACATGGTCCGGCTTCCACGTGCCGTCGAGCATCGACTGTGCGACGCGCGTGTAATAGGCGTCCCACACGTGCGTCACGGCCGTCAGTTGCGCATGCGGTGCGTATTTCGACATGTCGCTGTGATATGCCACCGCGTACACGTGCTTGGCTTCGGCCGCCTGCATCGTCGCCGTCGAATCGGTGTGGTGGGTCAGCACGTCGGCCCCTTGCGACACCAGCGTTTCGGATGCCTGGCGTTCCTTGCCGGGGTCGAACCACGCGCTGGTCCACACGACCTTGACCGACGCCCGCGGATTCACGCTGCGCATGCCGCGGGTGAACGCGTTGATTCCCATCACGACTTCGGGGATGGGGAATGCGGCGACGTAGCCGGCTACGTTGGTTTTCGTCATCCTTCCGGCCACGATGCCGGCCAGGTAGCGGCCTTCGTAGAAGCGCGCGTTATAGGTGCCCACGTTGGCTGCGGTCTTGTAGCCCGTCGCATGCTCGAACTTGACGTTGGGAAACTGCTGCGCGACCTTCAACGTCGGATTCATGTAGCCGAACGACGTGGTGAAAATCAGCTGGTTGCCTTTTTGCGCCAGTTCGCGGATCACGCGCTCGGCGTCAGGGCCTTCCTGCACATTCTCGACGAACTGCGTGACCACCTTGCCGGCGAGGTTCTGTTGCATCGTCCTGCGCCCGAGTTCGTGCTGCCAGGTCCAGCCGGCATCGCCAACCGGGCTCACGTAGACGAAGCCGATCTTCAGCGGTGCCGGTGCTTGCGCATGCGCGACCGTTGCGGTGGCGCATGCGATTGCGAGGGCGACGCCGGCGGCGGCGGCGAACAACGGGTGGCGAGGGTTCATCGTGGTCTCCGGTGGCGGGGGCGACAACGGAACGCGGGCGATCCGGGTTGTCACGCGGTCGCGCATTTTACCTGCTCACGATTCGGGATGGAACGGCT
This sequence comes from Casimicrobiaceae bacterium, assembly GCA_039935875.1. Classification (GTDB taxonomy): domain Bacteria; phylum Pseudomonadota; class Gammaproteobacteria; order Burkholderiales; family Casimicrobiaceae; genus VBCG01. The sequence goes on along the minus strand of JBDTJK010000188.1, from coordinate 9,506 downwards.
TGCCGAGCGACGCCGGCGAATCGCGGCGGATGGCAGCGGCGTCGCGGCTGATCACCGCCAGCACGATGATCGTCGCCGCATACGGGAGCATCGCCAGCGCCTGCGGCGCGACGTCGATGCCGGCCGCCTGGATCTGGAACTGCGCGAGCGTGACGGCACCGAACAGCCACGCGCCAGCCAGCACGCGCCAAGGCTTCCACGTGGCGAACACGACAAGGGCCAGCGCGATCCAGCCGCGCCCGGCCGTCATGCCCTCGCTCCACTGCGGCGTGAACGCAAGTGACAGGTAGGCGCCGGCGAGGCCCGAGCACGCACCACCGAACACCACGGCTGCATAGCGTATCGGGATCACGCGATGTCCGATCGCGTGCGCCGCCTGCGGTGATTCGCCGACAGCGCGCAGGATGAGCCCGCCACGCGTGCGCAACAGGAACCACTGCACGCCGGCAACGAGTGCGATCGACGCGTACACCAGCGGATTGTGTGCGAACAACAGCGGACCGGCGATCGGCAGCGTGGACAGCCATCCCAGGTCGACGCCCTTGATCGGTTCGATCGACGCCGACACGTAGTTGAGGCCCACGAATGCCGAAAGCCCCGTGCCGAACAACGACAGCGCAAGGCCGCTCGCGACCTGGTTGGCCTGCAAGGTCAACGTGATCACACCAAACACCGCTGCCAGGATGGCGCCAGCGCCAATCCCTGCTGCGACACCCAGCCACGCGCTGTGCGTAGTGACGGCGACGATGACCGCGCTCACCGCGCCCATCAGCATCATTCCCTCGACGCCAAGGTTCAACACGCCCGATTTTTCCGCGACCAGCTCGCCGAGCGCCGCGAGCACCAGTGGCGCGCCCGCGGCCAGTGTCAGCACGGCGAGCTGCACCAGCATCGCGCTCATGGCGCGCGACCCGCGCCTGGCGCAAGCGACATGCGTGCCGCCGGGAACGGGCGCAGCGTCACCCTCACGCGGTAGTTGATCAGCACGTCCGCGGCCAGCAGGAAGAACAGCAGCGATCCCTGGAAAATGCCGGTGACCGATGACGGAAGGTTGAGCTCGAGCTGCGCCGATTCGCCGCCGAGGTAGAGCAACGACATCAACAGGCTTGCAAGCAGCACGCCGAGCGGATGCAGGCGTCCGACAAAGGCGACGATGATCGCCGCGAATCCGTAGCCCGGTGATACCGACGGCAGCAACTGGCCGATCGGCCCCGCGATCTCGCCGACGCCTGCGACACCGGCGCACAGGCCGCCGGCCAGCATGCCGGTCCACACGATGCGCGACGTGCTGACGCCAGCGTAGCGGGCCGCCGCAGGTGCGAGGCCCGCGACGCGCATCTCGAAGCCGATCACGCTGCGCTGGATCAGCACCCACGCCGCCGCCACGAAAACCAGCGTCAGCAGTACGCCGGCATTGAGCCGCGTGCCGTCGAGGATCACCGGCAGCAGCGCGCTCGCCGCGAACATTCGCGATTGCGGGAAGTTGAAGCCGTCGGGATCGCGCCAGGCACCGTGCACCAGAAGCGACAACAGCAGCGTCGCGATGTAGACCAGCATCAGCGACGTCAGGATCTCGTTGGCGTTGAAACGCGTACGCAACAACGCCGCGATTCCGGCCCACGCAGCGCCGCCAAGTGCGCCCGCGACGAACATCGCGGAGAGCACGATTTCCGTCGAATGCCCTTCGGCAAAAAACAGGGCGACAGCACCGCCGGCGATGGCGCCGATCGTCAGCTGCCCTTCGGCGCCGATGTTCCACACATTCGCGCGATAGCCGATGGCGAGCCCGCTGCCGATCAGCGCCAGCGGGCTCGCTTTGAGCAACAGCTCGCCGAGACCATACCGCGTGGCGATCGGATCGACGAAGAATGCGCGCATCGTCGTCAACGGGTCCTTGCCGAGCGCCCAGAACAGCACGCCGCCGCTGACGGCCATCAATGCGCTTGCCAGCAACGGCGAGCCCCACACCGCCAGTCGCGATGGCGCCGTGCGCGGCTCGAGGCGAAGCGCGGGCAGTTTCACGCGGCGGGCGCGCCGGCACCGCGCGCCATCAGCATGCCTATCTCGCCGGCCGTGGTGTCGCGAACGGCGGTTGGGGCCGAAAGCCGTCCTTGCGTGATCACCGCGATGCGATCGCAGATCGCGAACAATTCGTCGAGGTCCTCCGACACCACCAGCACCGCGCTGCCGGCGTCGCGCAGGTCGACGATCGCCTGTCGGATCGCCAGCGCCGCGCCGACATCCACCCCCCAGGTGGGCTGCGCGGCGATCAGCAGCGCCGGTGCCTGGCGGATTTCGCGGCCGACGATGAACCGCTGCAGGTTGCCGCCCGACAAGGTTTGCGCGAGCGCCTGCGGCCCACTCGCTCTGACGTCAAACGCATCCATGGTTTGCCGGGTCCACGATGCCGCGGCGCGGCGGCGGACGAAGCCGTGGCGCGCCAGTCCCTGCGCACGTGCGGTGAGCAGCGCGTTCTCGGTGAGCGTCAGTTCGGGGACCGCGCCGCGGCCCTGGCGTTCCTCGGGAACGTACGCGATGCCGCGCGCCCGCCGCGCGCTCGCACCCAGCGCACCGATCGCAATGCCGTCGAGCATCAATGCATCGCCGCGGCTGCGACGCTCCCCGGACAACGCGTCCAGCAGCTCGCGCTGGCCGTTGCCGGAGATACCGGCGATGCCGAGGATCTCGCCGCGCCGCACCTGCAGGGTGATGTCGATGAGCGGCGTGGCGAACGGATCGTCGGCCGCCAGCGCCAGCGCATCGACCGCGAGCATCACGGCGCCCGGACGGGCCGCGCGGTGGGGCATAGGCGGCAGCTCGCCGCCGATCATCATCTGCGCCAGCGACGACACCGACTCGCGACGCGGATCGCAAGTGCCGACCACGCGTCCGTCGCGCAGTATCGTCGCGCGGTCGCACAGCGTGCGGATTTCGTCGAGCTTGTGGCTGATGTAGAGGATCGAGCAGCCTTCGGCGGCGACGCGGCGCAACGTCGCGAACAGCTGTTCGATCGCGTCGGGTGTGAGCACAGACGTCGGCTCGTCCATGATCAACAACCGGGGTCGTTGCAGCAGGCAGCGGACGATCTCGACGCGCTGGCGCTCGCCGACCGACATCGTGTGCACGTGCCGCCACGGGTCGAGAGGCAGTCCGTACGCATGCGACACTTCGCGCACGCGCGCCGCAAGTGCGGCATCGGCGCGCGCGCCATCTTGCGTCAGCGCGATGTTGTCGACGACGCGCAGCGTCTCGAACAACGAGAAGTGCTGGAATACCATGGCGATGCCGAGCCTCCGCGCGTGCGCAGGGCTGCCGATGTCTACGACTTCGCCTTCCCAGCGCAACGTTCCCTCGTCCGGGCGTACGACACCGTAGATGATCTTCATCAGCGTCGACTTGCCGGCACCGTTCTCGCCAAGCACCGCATGAATTTCGCCCGCGCGCACGTTCAGGTCGACGTGGTCGTTGGCGCGCACGTTGGGGTAGTGCTTGCTGATGGCGCAGAGCGCAAGGCGTGGCCGATCGGCGGTGGCGCGCCGGCGCCGATCACTTGCACCGGGCGTCGAAGGCATTGGCGACGGCAGGGCGGGCTGTTGCGGTGGCAGCATGGCGTGCGGCGTGGGCTCGCGTCGTCGGTTGGCTTGGTTGTTCGCAGCGACAAGCGTGGCGCTTGTTTGCACGCCTCTCGCGTCCTGCTGCAAGCGCTTTGCGCGCAACGCGCATGCTACACTCGCCGCAACCCATTTTGCCGTTTCGCCACCGCCGCAATAGCATGCGCTTTCATTCGCGACCGTCGGTCGTTTCGATGCTGCCGGCGGTGCATCATGCGGTGCCGGCGGCTGCGTGCCGGCGCCAGCGCAGCGGCGGTTGCGTCATCCAACTTCGTCACACGCCACGTTGACGGCAACGCCGATGGCTACCCTTGCGGTCAGCGACACCACCGACGGCCATCGATTGCTGACGTTCAGCGGCCGACTCGACGCGACCACTGTCGCCAGCGTCTGGAGCGACGCACATCGCGCTTTGGCGGAGGCACCGCGGCAACCGGTCACCGTCGACGTGGCGAAGGTCGAGATGTGCGACGGTGCCGGCATCGCGCTGCTGGTCGACCTCGCCTCGCATCCGCGCGACGCGCCGGTCGAGATCGTGCGCATGACCGCGGCGATCGAAACGCTCTACAAGCAGTTCAACCTCGCCAGCCTCGAGCACGACCTCGACCCTCCCGCCAAGCGGTTGCCGGTGATCGAGGAGGTCGGGCGCAGCACGTACAGCGTCGGCCGCGATATTGTGGCAATGGTGTCGTTCGTCGGCTCGCTGGCCTCGGCGCTGGCTTACGCATTCATGCATCCACGCAGCGTGCGCTGGAAGGACGTGCTGCGGATCTGCGAGCGCACCGGCGCCGATGCGCTGCCGATCGTCGCGCTGATTTCATTCCTGCTCGGATTGATTCTCGCATTCCAGTCGGCGGTGCCGATGAAGCGCTTCGGTGCGGAAATATTCGTCGCCGACCTGCTCGGACTGTCCGTGCTGCGCGAGCTTGGCCCGCTGATGACGGCGATCCTGCTCGCCGGACGTTCGGGTGCCGCGTTCGCAGCCGAGATCGGCACGATGACCGTCAACCAGGAAGTCGATGCGCTGACCACGATGGGCGTCGACCCGGTGCGCTTCCTGGTGACGCCGCGGATCATCGCCGCATTGCTGATGACGCCGCTTTTGACACTGTTCGCCAACCTGGTCGCGCTGGCCGGTGGCGCGCTGACGATGCAGTCGTTCTCGATTCCGCTGGTGACGTTCTTCAAGGAACTCGACACCGCGGTCGACTTCACCGACTTCATGGCAGGCTTCGTGAAGTCGTTCGTGTTCGCGTTCCTGATCGCCGCGGTCGGCTGCCTGCGCGGCCTGCAGACCGGCGCCGGCGCATCGGCAGTCGGTGACAGCGCGACACGCGCGGTGGTTTCGGGCATCATCCTGCTCGTCATCGTCGACGGCATCTTCGCCGTTGCCTACTTCGTGCTCGACGTCTGAATCCATGCCGACTGGCGAACCGATCATCCGCGTCGACGACCTTTCGGTCGGTTATGACGGACGTGCGCTCCTCGAGCACGTGTCATTCGATGTCAACGCGGGCGAGGTGTTCGTCATCCTTGGCGGCTCGGGAAGCGGCAAGAGCACGCTGCTGAAGCACATGATCGGCCTCAATCCGCCGCTCGCCGGGCGGGTGCTGATCGAAGGGCGCGACCTTGCGCAGGCGAACGGCGACGAACGTCGCGACATACTGCGCGGCATCGGCGTCATGTACCAGTCGGGCGCGCTGTTCGGCTCGATGACGCTGGCCGAGAACGTGCGCCTCCCGCTGGAGGAGTACACGCGGTTGCCGCCTCCGGCGATTGACCTGATCGCGCGCATGAAACTTGAACTGGTCGGGCTCGACCAGTTTTCCGGACACCTGCCGAGCGAGATCTCGGGTGGCATGCAGAAGCGTGCAGCGATCGCGCGTGCGATGGCGCTCGACCCGCCGATCCTGTTCCTCGACGAGCCGTCCGCCGGGCTCGATCCGATCACCTCCGCCGAGCTCGATGCGCTGATCAAGCGACTGCAGCAGACGCTCGGCGTGACGTTCGTCATCGTCACCCACGAGCTTGCCAGCATCTACGCCATCGCCGATCGCGTGATCATGCTCGACAAGACCAAGCGCGGCGTGGTCGCCGAGGGCGATCCGCGCAAGCTGCGCGACGACAGCGACAACGCGTACGTGCGCCAATTCTTCCGCCGCGAGGCGACCGCCGAGACGGCGTGAAGGCCAGTCACCGATGAGCCAGCAAGCCAACTATTTCAAGCTCGGGTTGTTCGTCATCGGCGCCGTCGTCGCAGGCGTGATCGTGCTGCTGATCATTGGATCGGGACGCTGGTTCGCCAACAAGGTCACCATCGAGACGTACTTCAACGAATCGGTGCAGGGCCTCGACATCGGCTCGAAGATGAAATTCCGGGGCGTGGTGATCGGCGAGGTGACATCGATAGGGTTCACCTACAACGTGTACCAGGAAAACCTGCCGATGGAGCAGCGCGCGCGCTACGTGATGGTGGAGGCACAGCTGCAGCCGCGGCTGGTCGGCGGCCGGTCAGCGGCCGGCGACCTGACCACCCCGAGCAACGCCGCAATGGAAGTTGAACGCGGCCTGCGTGTGCGCCTGACCCCGCAAGGCATCACCGGCACCAATTACCTCGAGGTTGACTATGTCGATCCGCCGCCTCCGGTGCTGCAACTGCAATGGCAACCGGCGAACATCTATATCCCGAGCGCCCCATCGACCGTCACCGCGTTCGTCAATGCGGCGCAGGAGATCGTCGACCGGCTGCATCGCCTCGACATCGAGGGCACGCTGACCAACATGAACAAGCTGCTGGTCACCGCCAACGATCGCCTGGGTGCGCTGGATACCGCGGGCCTCGGCAAGCACGCGGCGTCGACACTGGCCAAACTCGACACTGCGCTCGACGGCCTGAAGACGCGCGAGCTGAGTGATGAGGCAAAGTCGCTGATGGCCGACTTGCGCGCAACCAATGGCGAGTTGCGCAAGACGCTCGGCAATCCGGCGCTGCAGAAATTGCCGGGCGATGCGAGCGCCGCGCTGAACAGCATCCGCACGCTGGTGGGCGACCCGAAGCTCGCGTCAAGTCTCGCGCATCTCGAGCGCACGCTGACGCGTCTCGACCGCGTGACCGGCGGCGGCGAAACCGATCTCGCGACGACGATCGACAACCTGCGGCGCATTACCGACAACCTGCGCGACCTGACCGAGGATGCCAAGCGCTATCCGTCGAACCTGCTGTTCGGCCAGCCACCACCGCCGCTGGAGCGCACTCCATGAACCAACATTCGCGTCGAGGTCCTTTCGAGTCGTTGTGCGTGGGTGCCGGCTTCGCGCTGGTGCTGGCTGGCTGTGCTTTCACACGGCCACCGCCGGTCAAGTCGATGTTCCTGCTCGATCCCGCGCTACCTGCGGCAGCCGCCACCCCGCATCCAGCGGCATTGCGCGTGGGTGCGTTGACGGTGGCGGGCCCATTTCGTGACCGCAGCTTCGTGTTGCGCGAAACGCAAACGCGTTACGCAACCGATTTCTACGATGAGTTCGTCACGCCGCCGGGTCCGATGCTCGCCGAAGTGACGTCGCGTGCATTGTCGCGCGCGCGGGCTTTCGCGCACGTCGCGGCGCCGGGCGCATCTTTGCAAGCCGACTACGTGCTGGATGGATTCGTCAGCGCGCTGTACGCCGACCATCGCACGCGCGGTGCATGCACGGCGGTGATCGCCGTGACGTTCTACCTGTCGCAGTCCGATAGCGGCAACGGCGTGCCGTTCTGGTCGGGCGACTATCGCCGTGAGACGCGCTGCCGTGACGAGAGCGCCGCAGCGTATGTCGAAGCGTTGAATGCCGGGCTCGCCGAAATACTGCACAAGCTGACCACCGACCTGGCGGCCATCAAGCTGCCACCCGCACCGTAGTCGCGCAGGCACTGCGTACCGCCGGTCACTGGCGCGTGATGCGGCCTTCGAGGTCGTGCTCGCTGGCCTTGTCGATCGTCACTCGCGCGAACTGTCCTGGTACCAGCGTCCCGCCATCGGCAACGGTGACGATGCCGTCGATCTCCGGCGCGTCGGCTGCACTGCGCGCGAGCGCGACCGAGTGTCGCGATTTGCCGCGTCCCCGCGTCTCCACGGCGTCGACCAGCACATCCAGCGCGCGGCCCACCTTGGCAGCGAGGCGTGCGGCACTGATGCCCGCCTGCGCAGCCATGAAGCGCGCACGCCGCTCCTCCTTGACCTCTTCCGGCACGGGATCGGGCAACGCGTTGGCAACGGCGCCCGACACCGGCGAATAGGCGAAGCAGCCGACGCGGTCGAGCTGCGCTTCGTGCAGGAACGCGACCAGCTCTGCGAACTCCGCCTCGGTCTCTCCAGGGAATCCGACGATGAACGTGCTGCGGATCGTCATGTCGGGTCGCTCGCGCCGCCAGGCGCGCACGCGGTCAAGTACTTTTTCCGGCGCCGCCGGGCGCCTCATCAGCTTCAATATGCGTGGCGATGCGTGCTGGAAAGGCACGTCGAGGTACGGCAGCAGTCCGCCGCCGGCGCCATCGGTGCGCATCAGCGGGACAACGTCGTCGACATGCGGGTACGGATAGACGTAATGCAGGCGCACCCAGGCGCCGTGCTCGCGCGCCAGCGCGTCGAGTGCCACCGCGAGTTCCTGCATCCGCGTCTTCAGCGGGCGTCCTTGCCAGAAGCCCGTGCGATAGCGGATATCGACGCCGTAGGCGCTCGTGTCCTGCGAAATCACCAGCAGCTCGCGGACGCCAGCGCGCAACAGACGCTCGGCTTCGGCCAGCACGTCGCCGATCGGCCGGCTGACGAGGTCGCCGCGCATCGATGGAATGATGCAGAACGTGCAGCGATGGTTGCAGCCTTCCGAGATCTTCAGGTACGCGTAGTGCCGCGGTGTCAGCTTGATGCCCTGCGCCGGCACCAGGTCGACGAACGGATCGTGGGGTTTCGGCAAATGTGCGTGTACATTGGCGAGGACTTCGCCGGTTGCATGCGGACCGGTGACCGCGAGCACCTTCGGGTGCGCGGCGCGCACGAAGTCGCCGCCTTCCTTCGCACCGAGGCAGCCCGTCACGATCACCTTGCCGTTGGCAGCCAGCGCTTCGCCGATCGCGTCCAGCGACTCGGCCACCGCCGCGTCAATGAAACCGCAGGTGTTGACCACCACCAGGTCGGCGCCGTCATACGACGGCGATATCGCGTAGCCCTCGGCGCGCAATTGGGTCAGGATCTGTTCCGAATCGACCAGCGCCTTCGGACAGCCGAGCGAGACGAACCCGACGCGCGGTGCGGCGGGCACGCTCATCGGTGGCGCTGCATGTCACAACGCAATGCAGCTAATGCGCCGCACAACGCGGCGTGCTGCAACGCATCCACGTCCATCAGCGCTTCTTGTCGTCGTCGGGGGGCGTCGACGGTGGGGCGGCGAACGTCGGGAACGGGAACGACGTGAACATTCCGCGCGTCTGGTCCTGCATGCGGTGCTGCATGTCCATGAACAGCTTCGCGCTCTGCTCGAGGTAGTTACCGAGCATTCCCTGCATCGCCGGCGCCTGCATCTGCATGAACTGCTTCCAAAGGTCGGGCGTCAGCATCATCTTGTCGCCGTAAACCTGGCGTGCCTGGTCCTGCAGCTTCTTCTGGATCGCAAGGAATGCCTTGACGTTCTGCTCCATATACTGGCCCATCATCGTCTGCTGCGCGGTGCCGTAGAAGCGGATCATCTGCGACAGCATTTCCGAGCTGAACATCGGCACGCCAACCGACTCTTCATCGAGGATGATCTGCAACAGGATGCTGCGCGTCAGGTCGTCGCCGGTCTTGGCATCGACGACCTGGAACTCGATGTTCTCGAGCACCATCTGCTTGACGTCGACCAGCGTGATGTAGCCGCTGTTGG